>DASQKT010000658.1:0-9853 GCA_035630415.1 Skermanella sp. | reverse complement strand
GCTCTTAGCCGCTCTTCCAGGTGATTGCGGGCGATAGCGTGGCGGACCGCCCGTTCGATCATGGCGATCTCGAAGTCGCCTTTGATCAGATAGTCCTGGATGCCTGCTTCGACCGCCGCGACCGCCATGTCGTTGTCGGCGAAACCGGTCAGGACGATCAGCGGTAAGGCCGGCGCCGCCTTTCGGATGGCGGCGATCGTGGCGAAGCCGTCGCTGTCCGGCAGGACGATGTCGAGCAGGATCACGTCGAAGGAAGAGCGGTTCAGGGAAATCAGGGCATCGGCCAGCGTGCTGACCGTGGATACGTCAAAGCGAGGAACCCTGTCACCGAGCGCGCGAAGCACCAGAGCGGCATCGCGAGGGTTGTCTTCGACGAGCAGGACCGTGATGGCCTGGATGGGCTTCCCACCAGCATTGAACATCTTAAGTATTCGTCGATTACGCGTCAGCGGGTTTGCGCGATGAGCACCGGCGATCCCTGATACTGTGATCAAGCAAGGATCATACGGCAGAACGATGCATGATTGCCAATCGCACCCGCTGGCGGCGACGCGTCATTGTGCAGCACCATAGCCGGCTGCTTTGTCGCGCATGGCATCCGCTTCCTCCCCCATGTCCCCGATTGCTCCCTACCGCACCTGCGCTGTAAGGTCCCCGCCAACGAATTCAGGTTCAGAACCCAGTTCAAGTTCAGAATATAGGGAGTCCGCGCATGGCCATGACTGTCCGCCCCCGTCGCAGCGTCCTTTACATGCCGGGTTCCAACCCGCGCGCCATGGAGAAGGGCAAGACCTTGCAGGCGGATGGCCTGATCCTCGACCTGGAGGACGCGGTGGCGCCCGACGCCAAGGCTCAGGCGCGCACCCAGATCGGACACGCGATCGCGGGCGGTGGCTATGGCAAGCGTGAGCTGATCGTCCGCACCAACGGCCTGAACACCGCCTGGGGCTACGAGGACCTCGTGTTCGCCGCCACCTCCGGCGCCGATGCGGTTCTGCTGCCCAAGGTCGAATCCGCCGATCTGGTCCGGCAGGCGGAACAGATCCTGGTGGCGTCGGGCGCTCCGGCCGATCTCAAGATCTGGTGCATGATGGAAACCCCGCTGGCGATGCTGAACGCCAAGGAGATCGCGGGCGCCTCGCCCCGGCTCGGCGCCTTCGTCATGGGCACCTCCGACCTCGCCAAGGACCTCCACGCCGCCCACACGCGCGACCGGCTGCCGATGATCACCAGCCTTGGCCTGTGTCTGCTGGCCGCCCGCGCTTACGGCCTCGCCATCCTCGACGGCGTCTATCTCGACCTCAACGACGACGAAGGCTTCGCGGCGTCCTGCCGGCAGGGCGTCGAGCTTGGCTTCGACGGCAAGACCCTGATCCACCCGAAGACGCTGGCCGCGACCAACGCGACCTTCGGCCCCTCGGCGGACGAGGTGGCGCATTCCCGCCGCATCATCGACGCCTTCCAGGTGGCGGTCGCCGAGGGCAAGGGCGTGGTGCTGGTCGACGGCAAGCTGGTCGAGAACCTGCACGTCGAGAATGCCCGCCGGCTGGTGGCCCTGGCCGAGGCGATCGAAGCCCTGGAAGCCGAAGCGGCCGCCTGAGCAGATATTTGGACTGAGCAGATATTCAGATAAAAAACGTTCGGAGCGAGCAGGGCTATGACCAAGACCAACCCCGGCAATTATTTCGAAGATTTCAAGCTGGGTCAGGAGATCGTCCACGCGACCCCGCGCACGGTGACCGAGGGCGACATGGCGCTCTACGTCGCCCTGACCGGCTCGCGCTTTCCCCTGCATTCGGCCGATACCTTCGCCCAGGACCTTGGGTACGAGGGAGCCACGATCGATGACGTGCTGGCCTTCCACGTCGTCTTCGGCAAGACGGTGCCCGACATCTCGCTCAACGCCGTCGCCAATCTCGGCTACGCGGCCGGCCGCTTCGGGGAGCCGGTCTATCCGGGCGACACCCTGTCGTCGGTCTCCGAGGTGATCGGGCTGAAGGAGAATTCCAACGGCAAGACCGGCACCGTCTATGTCCGCTCGATCGGCGTCAACCAGCGCGGCGAGATGGTGCTGGACTACTGCCGCTGGGTGATGGTCCGGAAGCGCGACGAATCGGCCCCGGCGCCCGAGGCGGTGGTTCCCGACCTGCCGGATGCCGTGCCGGTGAGCGAGCTGATCGTCCCAGCCGGGGCCGGCTTCGCCACATACGACACGGTCGCCGCCGGTTCGCCCCACCTGTGGGACGACTACAGCGCCGGCGAAAAGATCGACCATGTCGACGGCATGACGATCGAGGAGTCGGAGCACGCCATGGCGACCCGGCTGTACCAGAACACGGCGCGCGTCCACTTCAACCAGCACACGGAGAAGGAAGGCCGCTTCGGCCGCCGCCTGATCTATGGCGGTCACATCATCAGCATCGCGCGGGCGCTCAGCTTCAACGGTCTCGCCAATGCGGTGCGCGTGGCCGCCATCAACGGCGGGCGTCACGTCGCCCCGACCTTTGCCGGCGACACGATCTATGCCTGGACCGAGATCCTGGAGAAGCAGGAGATCCCCGACCGGCGCGACATCGGCGCTCTCCGCCTGCGGACCATCGCGGTCAAGGACCGCGCCTGCGCCGATTTCCCCAATGTCGGGGCGGACGGCAAGACGGACCCGTCCGTCGTGCTCGACCTCGACTACACCGTGCTGGTGCCGCGGCGGGTCGGCTGATCGTCGTGAGGCAGGGCCGGGGAAGCGGGCTTAGTCGAGTTCCGCGACTTCGGCCCTGTTGAACACTTCGGACGCTTTGGCAATCTTGGGTTGGAACGGGTGGCGCTTGCGCGGGTAGACCGCATTCAGGCGCTTCACGTAAGTCTCCGTCTCCTTGTAGGGCGGAATGCCGCGATAGCGTTCCACCGCACCCTCGCCGGCATTGTAGGCGGCGGCGACCAGCGATACATCGCCCTGGAAATAGGCCAGAAGCCAGCGCAGGTAGCGCATGCCGCCGCGCATATTGTCCTTGGCGTCGAACGGGTCCTTGACCCCGAACCGCTCGGCCGTGTCCGGGATCAACTGCATCAATCCCTGCGCATTGCGGGGTGAGACCGCATCGGTGCGGTAGCCGGACTCGATCTGCATGATCGCGAGCACGAAGTTGGGGTCGAGCCCGAATTCCGGAGCCATGCCGCGCACCATCTTCTCGATCTGTGTCGGCGGCATCAGGGAAACCGATCCGACTGCCGGGCCAAGCGCGCTGACGGTGTAGCAGCCCGGCGCCGGCAGATTCTTCTGGCTGGCGAATTTCGGCATCATGTCCCTGGCTTCGGGATGGCCAAGCTCGATCGATCGGCGGAACCAGGATGCCGCCATCGCCTCGTTGCGGGTCACGCCCTTGCCGGAAAGATACAGGGAGCCGATCCGATAGGCGGCCATCGGGTGGCCCTTGGATGCTGCCTTGCAGTATAAATCGAAAGCCTTGGTGCCGTCGGATTTCGTCCCGATTCCCATCTCAAGCCGTCGCGCCAGTTCGAACTGGGCTCGTGTGCTGCCCGACTGGGCCAATGTTTCAAGCGCAAGTACTGTTTTGTCGGGTAATTCGGCGTTGGCCTGAAGTGGTACGAAGCAGAAACCGATAATGATTAATGATTGTCGGATTGCCTGCATCACCAAACAACTTTCTACTTATGAAAAACTAGCTTGTCTGAAGTATCACAGGGAAGCTGGAGCCCCAAGTCCACCTTTAGGCTATTCGGTGGCCCATGAGGTTCCCGGAATTACCCATAGGCGATCTCCACCGCCACACCTATCGATTGTCATGAGGTGCAAATCGATAGACCGTTCGGCGATGGAGATCGGGCAGCAAACTACAGCACCGGTGCCGCTTCGCGCTCGAGCAGTGCCGATTCGGACAGGGCTGCGATGGCGAGCGACGCCGTGATGCCGGGGGATTCGATGCCGTAGAGGTTGAGCAAACCGGGGACGCCATGGTCGCGCGGTCCCTGGACCATGAAATCGGCATCGGGCACCCCGGCCGGAACCAGCTTCGGCCTGATACCGGCATAGCCCGGCTGAAGTGCGTTGTCCGGCAGGCCCGGCCAGTAGCGCCGGATGGCGCCGTAGAACTTGTCAGCCCTGCGGATATCGACGTCGTAGTTCATCCGCTCGATCCACTCGACATCCGGTCCGAAACGGGCCTGACCCGCCAGGTCGAGCGTCAGGTGGACGCCCAAACCGCCCGGTTCGGGCACGGGGTAGATCAGCCGGCTGAAGGGCGCTCGCTTTGCCAGCGAGAAGTAGTTCCCCTTGGCATAATGGATCGGTGGAATGCTGGAGGCCGGAATGCCCTCGATCAGGTGCGCGATGTCCTGGGCGTACAGGCCGCCCGCATTGACGACTGATTTGGCGAGCAGCCGGAAAGGCTCCGGCCCGCCCGTTTCGATGATGATGCCATCGTCGGTGACCTTGCCGCCGGTGACAGGGCTGTTGAACGCGACCATGCCGCCATGGTCTTCCATCTCGCCCTGATAGGCCAGCATCAGGCCGTGGGTATCGACGATGCCGCTGGAGGGGGAGACGAGAGCGCCGACGGTGGTCAGCGCCGGTTCCAGGTCGGCGACCTCGGCGGCGCTGATCCGGGTCAGGTCCATTACGCCGTTCGCCTGGGCTTTCGCGACGATTTCGTCCAGCTTGGGCAACTGGCTCTCGTCGGTCGCGACCAGCAGCTTGCCGCAACGCTTGTGCGGCACGCCCCGCTCGGCGCAGTACCGGTAGAGCAGGTCGCGGCCCTGGACGCACATCCGGGCCTTCAGGCTGCCCTTGGGATAGTAGATGCCGGCATGGATGACTTCGCTGTTGCGCGAACTGGTGCCGCTGCCGATGCAGTCGGTCGATTCCAGCAGGATCACGTCGCGGCCCGCCGCCGCCAGTTGGCGCGCTACCGCCAGCCCGATCACGCCGGCCCCGATCACCACGCAGTCCACCCGTTCCAGGGTCTGGTTCGGCAGTGTGTCGCTCATAATCACCTGACTGGTCGCTGAATTTCCGGCCGGAGTGCGAAGCACCGGACCGGCCCATCTCAAATTGTGCAGTCGTCACTATGCGTCGCGGGCAGGGTGTCAGTCTACCGCCCCAAAGAAAGGATGGTGACGCAAAGAAAGAAGGCGGCATCCCCTTGGAGGGACACCGCCTTACAGGTGCGAGGCTAACATCGAGAGGCTTTGGGATAGAACAGAAGGTCCAGACCCCATTTTGCCCGGACCCAGCGCCGACCAGTCATAAACACAATGGGATCGTGGCGCCAATCCAACCCCATCGTCCGTGCTACATCGAAGGCGACTTCTTCCCCGACAAAGCAATCACCCGCATTGTCGGGGAGAAAATCAGCAATCATCGAAGTTATGCAAAGCTAACACTGGGAAACGCACCCTCGTTCCCTTGTTAATCCTTAATTTCACCGATATCGGCCGGCGCCATTTTTTGATCCAGCACCGTTCTTGGGCGGACGTCCCGGCTTGTTCGTGCTGCCCGTCCAGGTTACCCAGCCACGGCCGGTGCCCGCGGCAGGCTTGCGCGGCGTGGCCGGGCTTGCCGCCTTGGCGGCAGGCTTCGGCTTGCTTTGAGCCAGCGGCTTGGGACGGGCAACGGGGCGAGGCTGCGCCGCAGCCTTCTTGGCGGGCCGCGCCGGTTCCGGCACCTCCGGCTGGGTGCAGGACAGAAGACCGTGATAGGCAGTTTGGAACAGTGCAGGAAAGGCGTCGAACGTCTCGTTGTGGCAGCGCGCGTATGACAGGGCGATCTGGGTCGCCATCCGATGAAGATCGGCGCGGTCGCTGGTGCTCATTGCTGGGGGCTCCTCAATGTCCGCCCGGACAGGGAGATCCTGCCCATCCGGCGGATAAACGCGGGCAGTGCTCCAGTGTTCCCGGCCAAGCTCGCTGAAATTGCGGAAACTTCGGCGGTCTTGACCGGGACTTTGGCGATAGTGCCATCTTATCATGGTTAACGTGGTCGAATCTGCCGCCGCAAAGAAAGTATTAACAAGACAAGTATTCACTTGCGGAGTTTCGGCAGGGCCGCCGACATGTTGACTTCGATCGACTGCGGACAGCGGGCCGCTGGAGTGTCGCCGAACGGATGTTTTTCCTGCCTGCCGGGTCATCCGGCGTGACGGCCGTCACCGACACTGGTCCGAGGGTGTGACAAATCTCGCTTGGTCATGGATTTAACACTAAGACATGCTAAAATATGGCCGGGCAGCGTTCGGACCAAACTGCCGGTCAAAACGACCGGAAAGCACGGCCTTCGCAAAGAGGGCCGATGACGTCGGAAGAGGATTCCATCATGAAGAAAATCGCTGTGCTTGCCTTTGCTCCAGTGCTGGCTCTCGCCGCCGCCGTCGCGGTGTCCCCGGCTTTCGCCCAATCGGGCGGGACGAGCGCGCCGGGCGGCATGACGTCGCCCAACCGCCAGATGCAACCGGGCTCGATGGCGGTGCAGACGCAGCACCGGATGGCGCCGGTAGCCGGCTCATCCACCGGCACGCAGCTCAGCGTAGAACAGGGGCAGCCCGATATCTCCGACCGCAAAGGCGCCGACCAGCGGGAAATGGAATTGGTGCAGACAAGCCTGCTCAACCGCTTCGGCGGGATGGGCTTCGCGGAGATGCGGAACTTCCGTAAGATCGGCGAGAACTACGCGGCGGAAGTCCGCACCGTCGAAGGTGTCTGGATGAATATCCTGGTCGATCCCGCCACCGGAGCGGTGACCGTACAGCAGTGATGTCGGCATTGCCCGGATCATGGCGCCCGGATCATGGCGCCCGGATCTATTCCAGCAGGCGGTTCCAGCTTCCCATGATCCGGCCGACGCTGGCGGCGCCGGTCAGGTCGTATAGCTGCAAGGGCTGGTCGACTCTCTGGCCGGCATCGCGGCCCAGGCTGCGGATCGTGAATTCCGGGGCCAGCGCGCGGCCTGTCACTGGCAGCGGGCCGATCGGAACCCGGATGGAGATCCCCTGGTCGAGGTTCCGGCCGCCGGCGTCGGTCAAGGTGGCGTAGGCGCCGATCCGGACTCCGCCGTCGAACAGCCGGCTCAGTTCCACGGTGGAGCCGAGATCACCGCCCAGATACCGTCCGGCGCGCAGCGTACCCTGGGTCAGGCCGTCATCGCTTTCATAATGGAGGCTGGCGTGCAGGGTGGCGTAGAGGCCCGGTTGGGAATAGATCAAGCTGCCGGGAACCCGTTTCGTCACGAGGTCGCCGTCAGCCCCCGCCGCCCAGCGGGCACCGAAGGGGCGGTACAGGACTTCCGCCTCCATGCCGCTGAACATCTCGTCCATCTGGCCTGCGGCAATCCGGGTATGCCAGTCGGCAACCGGATTCCAGAGCCATCCCATGTACAGGTGGTCGAGAGTGACGGGTACGGCGGCATAGCTGGCGAGGTCGCTGCGGACGACGGGCAGCCGGGGGTCGGGGGTATCCAGCCGGCCTTCCAGGTTGTCGGTCAGGTTGAACCGCAGGCCGGTACCGCCGACCAGACCGCTCGGACCCATGCTGACCGTTGCGAAGTCGAGCGTCGCCCGGTAGGCGTGGAAGGCTGTCCGCCCATTCAGGGATTGCTCCAGCCGGGGGGTGATCCTGCCCCGCCACCGGTCCGCCGCCGGACCCGGAGCGCCGCCGACGGCGGAGGCAGCCGGCTCCAGCTCCGCCGTGCGCCAGATCTCGGCTGGGGAACCGGCATGACGGCTGGCCCGCTCCAGATCGGCGCGCAGGAACGATACCGCCGACCCGGCCAGTTCCGCCGGCCCCATCACGACCGTCAGCCGCTCGACCTTGGCGGGAGAGCGTGCCGCCATGATCCTCGCCACCCGTCCGGCCGTACGGGCCGGCGGACCATCCGGCACGTTGTCGAGCCAGACCGTCGCCTGAACGTCATCGATCCTGATGGCTTGGGCCGGTATCCCGGCTGAACGCAGAGCGGTATCGATACGGCGCTCGGCGTCGCGCGCGTTCCCGCGTGACGGGCGTGGCCCGATGGCCGGCGGTGGCGACTTCACGGGCGCTCCGGTGTCGAGTTTGCCCGCGTCGAGCTTCACCGTCGCCCGGATCATCGCGGCATTGCCCTGTTCGAACCCCGCACCGGCTTCGATCCAGGGCAGCGGGCGCCAGACCATGCCGACATTCACCGGGAACGGCGAGGGAAGGTCGGCGTAGCGTGAGCGCTCGGCGCGGAAGCGGTCGCCGGTGTATTCAAGCTTGAACGACACGCCGCTGAACGGACTGTCGATCAGGCCACCGTCCGGCATGTGGACTTCGACACCGCCGATTGGAGAAATATCATGGCCCAGGAAGCCGCCTTGGGCAAAGCGGCCCCAGCCCACTCCCAGCGTCCAGTCGGTGTCGTACCAGCGACGGCTCATCGTCAGGTAACGGCCGCCCAGCCCCCGTCCATCGAACAGGCCGCGAGCACCGGCCGAAATCTCCGGCCAGTACGGGCCTTCGCGCAGCAGGCGCAGCTTCAGGTCCAGGCCGCCGGCGAACTCCGTCCCGTCCTGCCCCGCATGGGCTTCGCCGCTCTGGCGCAGGGTCATTTCGACGCCTGGCAAGGCCTGGAACGTCAGGAAGGCGTGCCGGTACAGGGGCGTCCAGGTGAAGCCCGCCGCCAAGGTGTCGGCATCGAACATGCGGGCCGTCGGCACCTGAAGCAGGCCGGCCCCGCCGAAGTCGCCGAAAGTGGATTCGGCGCGCGACGCTTGGCATGCCAACAGCAGCAAGGCCGCGATGATGGTTCCACGGACCCAGTGAGTATACGCCAATATGAATGACACGCGTAGCTGAAGATGATGTTCAGATCGGTGTCCGCATTTGGAGCATTCATGAATACGGATGCAACCGGCACAATGTCGCGTCGGAGAGATTGCGGGCCGGTCGAATCAGCGCTGGTAGAGTTTTGCCGGCAGGCGGGCGCCGGTCAGGTCGGCGCCTTCGAGATCGGCCAGTTCCAGATTGGCTTCGCTGAGGTTGGCGGAAGTCAATTGGGTGCCCGCCAGATGGGCATGGCGGAGGTCGGCGCCGAGCAGGGTGGTCGCCCAGATGCGCCCAGTCGGCTTGCCGTTGCCGTCCAGGATCTGGGCCGGGCAGAGCAGGGCGTCGTGCAGGTCGGCATTGGTCAGCTTGGCATAGCTGAGGTTGGCGCCGGACAGGTCGGCGCCGCTCAGGTTGGCGCCTTCCAGGTCCGCGCCAGACATGTCGGCCATGATCAGCTTAGCTCCCGCCAGCAGGGCCTTGACCAGCGAGGCGCCCCGCAGCGTGGCGCCGCTGAGGTTTACGTTGCGAAGATCGACCCGGTTGAGGTCGGCGCCGTCGAGATCGGCCCTGGCGCCCCGTCCCCCGCCGCTCTCGATCCAGCGCTCATGGTTGTTGATGACGCGCTGAAGCTCCAGGCCGAGCGTGTCCAGCATCTTCGTGAAATGCGCGCCGGTCAGGTCGGCGCGGCTGACATCGCAGCCCGACAGCCTCGTACCGACGAGGTCGGCGTTGTGGAAGCGGGTGCCGACAAGGGCGGCGCCGGTCAGGTCGGCGCCGCACAGGCGGCAGTCGGACAGGTTCGTGTTGGTCAGGACGGCGTCGCTGAGGTCGGCGTTCTGGAGATTGCAGCCGGTCAGGTCCGCTTCGGTCAGGTCGGCGCACCGCAATCCAGCCGAGGTCAGGTCGGTGCGCGAGCAGACGCCGGCCGGCATCTGTCCCTTCGGCGGCGGGGGTGGGGGAGCCGGGAGTCCCTCCCTCGCCATATCGGGGTGGGTCGGCATCGCCAGGGTGTTCAGCCTTGGCGACCGGGGCATCGTCGCGAGGTCGAGCGGCCTGCCGTCGG
>DASQKT010000657.1:0-6986 GCA_035630415.1 Skermanella sp. | reverse complement strand
GAGCCAAAGACAGTTGCTCTCCCGGCGCCTGGCGCGGCTTATGACCAAGGAAATCAGCGCCTGACGTCTACAAACAGACTCTCAGGGGCGTACGGCATGCCCGCCATGGTCTTCGATCAGATCCCGCCAGTGAAGATGGTGACCAGCACGAACAGAGAGGCCGCCGCACTGCTGACGAACACGAGGAAGGCGGCAATAGCGAACTGTTCGGCGAAGCATTCCAGGCGATTAGGGTCAGGCATCATGTTTCTGTCTCCGGGCGCATCCTTCGCGTGAATGCGGTCTGTACCATCCCATAGGCCATACTGAAATGCTGTGCGCTGGATCACGGGAGCATGGGCCAGACGGCCCAACTGTGCCGAATCGTACGGTAGCGTATTTCCCGCAATGTTGTGGTGCCGGTTAGCAGGCGCTGTTGAAGCGGCCTACGGGAAGTGCTGCTGGCGCCGCGCTGGCCGCAACGAAGGGTCAAATGGCAGCGCGCGTGGCGGTAACACGGAGAAGCGGCTTCCAGCCGCTTGCACCGCACGGCACAGGATTTTTGAAGGCTGGAATGAAGGCGCCAGAACGTAAGGTGCGCGTTCCGCGCACCGAAAGCGGCTGGAAGCCACCTCTATACTGCCTTCAGCAAAGCCTTTTCCAAACGCAGCACTTCCGGATCGTCGGATTCGCGCGGACGCGGGGCGTTGACGGGGGCGTCCATTCGAATCTGGCCGTCGCGCAGAACCAGGACACGGTCGGCCAGCATGGCGGCTTCGACCACGTCGTGGGTGATCAGGACGACTGTGAACCGCTCCCGATGCCAGAGGTCGGCCAGAAGGTTCTGCATTTCGATCCTTGTCAGGGCATCCAGCGCTCCGAACGGCTCGTCCAGCAGAAGCAGCTTCGGGCGGCTGACAAGAGCGCGGGCCAGCGCCACGCGCTGGCGCTGGCCGCCGGACAGCACCGCCGGCCAATCGTTGGCCCGGTCGGACAGCCCGACATCGTCGAGCGCCTTCAGCGCCCGCTCCCGCCAGTCGGGGCCTCGTGCGATCCCGACATTGTCCACGACCCGTTGCCAGGGCAGCAGGCGAGCGTCCTGGAACAGCATCCGCACGGTCGGAGCAAGGCCGGCGAGCGGCTGGCCGTCGAGATTCAAGTGTCCGCCGGTAGGAGTATCAAGCCCTGTCAGCAGGCGCAGCAGCGTGCTCTTGCCGCAGCCGCTCCGCCCGATCACCGCGACGAACTGCGACGGCCGAATGGCGAGGTCGAGCCGGTCCAGAACCGCCCTGCCGCCGAACGTCTTCGATATGCCGGCGAGATGGACGGCAAGGCCGGGCGTCGTCCGCGCCACCTTGGCGACCGGCGGGGCTTCCGACCGTCCCAGGGTGCGGGTCAGGCTGTACAAGCTCATAGCGAGGCCTTTCTGTCGGTCTGGTAAGCCGGGTGCCACGACAGGCAGCACCGTTCCAGCACCCGGGTCAGCACGTCGGCGCCCTTGCCCAGCAGGGCGTAGATGATGATGCCGAGCAGGACCACGTCGGTCTGAAGAAATTCCCGCGCGTTCATCGTCATGTAGCCAATGCCGGCGGAGGCCGAGATCGTCTCCGCCACGATCAGCGTCAGCCACATGATGCCAAGCGCATAGCGGAGGCCCACCAGGATGGAGGGCAGGGCACCCGGCATCACGACGCGGACGAACAGGTGCCAGGGCGACAACCCGTACAGCCGCGCCATCTCGATCAGCCCACTGTCCACGGTGCGAATGCCGTGGAAGGTGTTGAGGTAGATCGGGAACATGACGCCGACCGCGACCAGGAAGATCTTGGCCTGCTCGTCGATGCCGAACCACAGGATGACCAGCGGGATCATCGCAAGGTGCGGCACGTTGCGGAGCATCTGGACGGGGCTGTCGATCAGCTTCTCCGCGACCGGGAAGGCGCCGGTCACCACACCCAGCGCGAAGCCGATGCCGCCGCCGATGGCAAGCCCGATCATCGCCCGCTGGAAGCTGATCCAGACGTGATGAAGCAGCACGCCGGAGACCAGCGCTTCCCATCCCGCCACCGCGATGGCGCTTGGGGCCGGCAGCAACCGTGCCGACAGGAGGCCGCTTTCGGCGGCAGCCTCCCACACGAGCACCAGGACCACTGGCACGATCCAGGGTGCCAGGGTGTCGAACGCCCGGCCGTTCTTCCAGGATACGGTCATGACGGTGCTTTTCCTCAGCGTGTTGCGACGCGGGCTTGGGGTACGACCTCGTTCGCGATCATTTCGCCGAACGGACCGGCGTTGCGGGCGGGCCGGCTGTCGCGGCCTGTGGTGGTCTTCAGGGGCACGCGGGGGAACACCAGTTCGGCGAAGCGGTAGGCTTCCTCCAGATGCGGGTAGCCGGACAGGATGAACTGCTCGATTCCAAGGTCCATGTACTCCTTGATGCGGTCGGCGACCGTGTCGGCGTCGCCGACCAACGCCGTTCCGGCCCCGCCGCGCACCAGACCGACGCCCGCCCACAGGTTGGGGCTGACCTCCAGCTTGTCGCGCCGGCCGCCGTGAAGTTGCGCCATCCGCTGCTGGCCAACCGAATCGAACCGGGCATAGGTCTTCTGGGCGGCGTCGATGCTGGCCTGATCGACGTGGCGGATCAGGTCCTCGGCGGCGGTCCAAGCCGCCTCGTTGGTTTCCCGCACGATCACGTGCAGGCGGATGCCGAACCGCAGCTTGCGGCCCCGCTGTTCCGCCAGCGCCTTGACGGCGGAGATCTTCTTCGCGACGTCGTCCGGCGGTTCGCCCCAGGTCAGGTAGACGTCGGCATGGTCGGCCGCCACCGCATTGCCAGCATCCGACGATCCGCCGAAGAACAGGGGCGGGTAGGGCTGCTGGACCGACGGGTAGAAGACCTTGCCGCCTTCGACCGATAGGTGCCTGCCCTTGAAGTCCAGAAGCTCGCCGGCCAGCAGCCGCTTCCAGACCTCCAGGAACTCCGACGTGACGGCGTAGCGGTCGTCATGGCTGAGGAAGATGCCGTCGCCCTTCAGTTCGACCGGGTCGCCGCCGGCAACCACGTTGATCAGCAGCCGTCCGCCGGAGATCCGGTCGAGCGTCGCCGCCATCCGGGCCGCCGCCGCCGGCTCGTACAGGCCGGGCCGGACGGCGACCAGGAAGCGAAGGCGTTCGGTCTGCGGCGCCAGGGCGGAGGCGATCACCCAACTGTCCTCACACGACCGGCCGGTCGGCAGCAGAACGCCGTAGTAGCCGAGGTCGTCGGCGGCTCGGGCGATCTGGCCCAGGTAGCGGAGCGACACTTCGCGCGCACCCTCCTGGGTGCCGAGATAGCGGCCGTCGCCGTGGGTCGGCAGGAACCAGAGGATGTCGGCGGCTTCCGCCGGCTCCGGGTTGCCGTTCGGGAATTTGCTCATGATGAGGGTGTCCATACCGCGTCGCGAACAGTGATCGGCTTGGGCAGCAGGCCCAGCTTGTGGAAGGTGTCGGCAATCTTCTGCTGTGCCTCGACGATGTCGGGGGTGATCGGCTGGACGCCATAGGCGAGCCGGTCGAGCGAGGTTTTGAGGATCGCTGCCGGAATGCCGACGCCAGGAGCCAGCGCCTTGGCGGCGTCGCCGGTGTTGGCCGATGCCCACTGATCGACCGTATTCAGTTCCTCCAGGATCGCCGTGACCGCATCGCCCCGGCCGGTCGCGAAGCTGCGCGATGACAGGTAGAACTGGTAGTTGTTGGCCAGCCCCGTAGCGTCCGTCAGTGTGCGGGCGCCGGTCGCCGCCTGTGCGGCGGCCAGGAACGGGTCCCAGATCACCCAGGCATCGACCTTGCCGCTCTCAAACGCGGCGCGGGCGTCGGCCGGCGGCAGGTAGACGCTTTCGATGTCGCTCAGCGACAGTCCGTTGGCTTCGAGGGCACGGACCAGCAGGTAATGGACGTTGCTGCCCTTGTTCAGCGCCACCCGCTTGCCTTTAAGGTCTGGGATCGAGTTGATCTTGCTGTCCTTCGGCACGATCAGCGCCTCGCCCTTCGGAGCCGCCGGTTCATGGCCGACATAGAGCAGCGGGGCTCCCGCCGCCTGTGCGAAGATCGGCGGCGCCTCACCGGTCGAGCCGAAGTCGATGGCGCCGACGTTAAGCGCTTCGAGAAGCTGGGGCCCGCCGGGGAACTCGGTCCAGGTGACGGTATAGCCTTCGGATTTCAGCCGCTTATCCAGCGCGCCGCGCTCCTTCAGGATGACCAGCGTACCGTATTTCTGGAAGCCGATCCGAAGCGTCTTGTCCTGCGCCTGTGCCGCCGGTGACCACAATCCGGCCGCCACCACGGCCGCCATCACAACCCGGTTGATGATACCCATCGTATTCTCCCTCAAGTGAAAGCCCGCTTCGAAGAGGCCGGATCGCGGTCCGTCCATCATCAAAATATCAGAATAATATGTTAATCAGAAAATTGACTCGCATATTTTTGTAATTATAATATTTTCACATCAACGGGCAACCTCCCTGCCCGTGCCGGTCAGACCCGATCCCTCACAGACCGGCTAGTCACTTTCTTGGTCCCGGTGCCCCCGATGCCGGGACCAGCTTTTTCCGGATTTCCTGCGATCATTCTGCGGCCATGGGATGGACCGGCTGGTGATGAGCCGTCAGCAGGTGGCGCGACGCCACGTCCCGGTACCCGCGATAGACCAGATTGTCGTTTCCCGCGATGAACCGCTCGCGGTCCCGCTTGTAGGCTGCCGGAATCTCGTACCAAGGCAGGCCGGGCTGTTCGTGGTGGACTACGTGGAGGTTGTTGTGAAGGAACAGCAGGCCCAGCACGGGAGCGTTCTCGACGATAGCCGTCCGGTGCCGGACTTCCGCTTCCGCCCGGTGTTCCGCGAAGGAGCGAATCAGCGCCAGAGCGAACCCCGGATAAACGAACAGCGCCGCATAGGCCCAAGGTGAAATCCCGCAAACTCCCCAGGTCCAGGCCAGCACCGCCACCACGCCGACGCCATGCGCCGTCCAGACCCGCCGCTGCTCATGGTTTCCCTGGGCCAGCAGCAGCACTTCGGCGCTGATGAAGCGGGTGATGGAGACCCCCGGCCCGATCAGCACCCGCCCGGCGAAGGTGTTGTTGGCGTGCGTCAGCATCCGGCACACCGGTCCCATCCGGCTCCATTCCTCACCGGTGACATAGAAGGATTCCGGGTCGCGGCGCGGGTCCGTCAAGCCGTCTCCAGCATGGTGTGCCAGATGGCTGGTCCTGTAGCAGGCGAAGGGCAGCCACAGTGAGAGTGGCGGAAAGCCCAGGGCTGTGTTGATGTGCCGGTTTCTTGTCGGATGGCCGTGGATCAGCTCGTGCTGAAGGGACATCTGCCACGCGATAAACCAGGCACCTAAGGGACTCACCAGCCACCAGGGCAGCAGCCCGTAACACCATGTCAGCAGGCCCCAGCCACCGTAGATCACCACCGTCAAGGCCCAAGTCGGACCCTCGAACCGCCGCCATAAAGCCTGCATCCGATCCATGCTCCACCAATCCAGGGAATGAAAAAGGCCAATATCCGTCGGATCACGCGTGACCGGTAAGAGGCGTTCCTCGGCCAGGACCATTTCCACATCGTTCCCCGCACGGTTGGTCAGATGCGTGAAAGCGGTGATGGAATTGCTCAGGTTCATAGGGTTCGACATGTTCGATCCCCTAAAAAGCCAGCCCTTGGAGCCTGATGAGAAAAACCGGTTGGTTATTGCCCGCCAAGCGTGCTTACCAGAACGGCGGCGATCCAGAGGATGGTCACGCAGGGGAAAGCCAGCATCGAAGCCCGGTCGGACTGTCCGTCGAGAGCTATGTCAGCCGCTTGCCCATCACCGATGGTGCAAAGGGCGGCCACATCCAGTTCGGGGGATGGCAACCGCGCCATGACCGCAAGCAGCACCTTGTCATACCGGTTCATCATCCGCATGGCTTTCGACAACGTCGATGTGTTCAATAAATGGAATTTACCTCATTGGTTGGTGGTTAGCAAAAATAATCTACACTTACTCCACTGAATTAGTCGAGATTAGCGCAGCGAAATTTACGGCTGCGGCACCCCGACGCCGATCGGTTCGTCGCCGCGGACGGTGGTGCGATAGAGCGTCCGGCGCAGATGCGGCGGGCAACCTGTCGCGAGGTGCTGCGTCGAGCGATTGTCCCACATCACCAGATCGAACGGCTGCCAGCGGTGCCGGTAGATGAAACGGTCCTCGACCGAATGCTGGAACAGCGTTGCCAACAGGGCGGCGCTCTCTTCCTCCGGCAGCCCGACGATATGGGTGGTGAAGCCCTCGTTGACGAACAGCGCCTTCCGCCCATTGGCCGGATGCACCCGCACGACGGGATGGACGACGGCAGGCACGCGGTTCTCCTGCTCGGGCGTCAGGCCGGGACGGAGCGCGCTGGCTTCGCGCTGCTTGCGGTTCCGGGCACCGTAGTCATGGACCGCGTCCAACCCGTCGATCCGGCGGCGCAGATCCTCCGGGAGGGCGTCATAAGCGCCGAACATGGTGGTGAACAGCGTATCGCCGCCCTCGACTGGCAGTTCCTGAGCGTGCAGCAGCGAGCCCAGGCTCGGTTCCCGCAGGTATGACAGGTCGGAATGCCAGTACCGTCCGGCGTCGGCCAGTCCGATCGGCTTGCCGTCCTCGATCACGTTGGAGACGATCAGGATTTCCGGATGGCCCCCCAGGTGGAAATGATGCTGAACGTGGATTTCCAGCGGGCCGAAGCGGCGGCTGAAGTCGATATGCTGGTCCGGCGTGATGTGCTGATCGCGGAACACCAGCACCTGCCGGTCCTCCAGCGCCGAACGGATTGCCGCGAAGTCGGTCTCGGCCAGCGGCTGACCGAGATCGATCCCGGTAATCTCCGCACCCAGAACCTCGGGCAGCGGGCGAATGGACAAAGTCATGGAAACATCCCTCGGAGTTGTTCTTTGAATTTTCTCGACTGATGGATGAAGGCGGTCAGCTACCGGGATAGCC
>DASQKT010000656.1:0-5764 GCA_035630415.1 Skermanella sp. | reverse complement strand
CGGTTGCGGTTGTCGGTCAGCGCCTCGACGATCAGGGCGATGCCGCCGGGACCGTAGCCCTCGTACCGCACTTCCTCGTAGTTGGCGTCGTCGCCGCCGGGACTGCCGCTCTTGACCGCGCGGTCGATGCGGTCCTTGGGCATGTTCTGTGCCCGAGCCGCGATGATGGCGGCGCGCAGGCGCGGATTGGCCGCCGGGTCCGGCAGTCCTGATTTGGCCGCGACGGCGATTTCTCGGGCGAACTTGTTGAACATCTTGGCGCGCTTGATGTCCTGCGCGCCTTTGCGGTGCATGATGTTCTTGAATTGGGAATGACCAGCCATGCGCTAAACCTGCCCCTTGATTAAGGCTCTCTCGTGTGACCGTAGGGATGATGGGGCAGCTATCTACCACACCTGGTTCAGGGCCGCACGCGACAGAACGGCCGCAAAAATACCGGTCACCGCGAACAGCCGCCCCTCGACAGCGCGTCGCCTTGTTAGGATATCAATATGGCGGGATTACGGCGCGTCTAACCCGTTTGCGCAGGCAAATGCTTCCGGATCGCTCAGGCGATCACGGGCAGATGGTTCGCCAGCCTCGGCCCGACCCGCACCGGCTCCGCCCGCACGGCCAAGCCCGTCCGGTCGTCGGTCTCGACGAAGACGCCGCAAACCGTCGCCTCGTTCTCGGCGGGAGTCATCTTCTCGGTCGGAAGCTTGCGGACGAAACGGGCAACCGACACTTCCTTCTTCATGCCGATCACGCTGTCGTAGTCGCCGCACATCCCGGCATCCGACTGGAACGCGGTGCCGCCGTTGAGGATCTGGAGATCGGCCGTCGGAATGTGGGAATGGGTGCCGACCACCAGCGACGCCCGGCCGTCTAGATAATGGCCCATCGCCATCTTCTCGCTGGTCGCCTCGCCATGGAAATCCAGGATCACGGCGTTGATGCCGCCGCCCATCCGGTGCTGGCGCAGCACCTTTTCGACCGCCGCGAAGGGATCGTCCATCGCGTCCATGAACAGACGCGCCATCACGTTCATGACCAGGACCTTGCGCCCGCCCTGAAGCTGGAAGATCGAAGCGCCGCGCCCCGGCGTGCCTTCCGGATAGTTCAGCGGGCGCAGGATGCGCGGCTCGCGGTCGATCGAGCCGACCAGTTCCTTCTGGTCCCAGACATGGTTGCCGGTCGTGATGCAGTCGGCGCCAGCCTCGAAGAATTCTTTCGCGATCTTGTCGGTAATGCCGAAGCCGCCGGCGGCGTTCTCGCCGTTCACCACCAGGAAATCGACCTTCAGGGCCGCGCGCAGTTCAGGAATGCGCTTAAGGGCGGCCTCGCGGCCACTGCGTCCGACCACGTCGCCAAGGAACAGGAGTCTCATATCACCATCAAT
This sequence comes from Skermanella sp., assembly GCA_035630415.1. GTDB lineage: Bacteria > Pseudomonadota > Alphaproteobacteria > Azospirillales > Azospirillaceae > Skermanella. The sequence continues at coordinate 4,386 of DASQKT010000656.1, read as the reverse complement.
CTAATTGGCTGAATTACTCAGCAATCCTAAGAACGAAATTCTCGGTCACCAGCCAGTCGAGCGGCTGGTCGTATCGGTCGCGCGGCACGTTGTCCACTTCCTGCCCGGCGAATCCGATGCCGATGGCCATAACAGGCTTCGACCGGCGCAGGCGTTCCAGCGTCCTGTCGTAGAACCCTGCTCCGTAGCCAAGCCGATATCCGGCGCGGTCGAAGGCCAGCAGCGGCACCAGCAGCACGTCCGGATCGACCTCCGGCACGGTGGCGGCGGGCGCCAGGATGCCAAGGCCGCTCCGCTCCATCGGGGTTTGCGGAGTCCAGGTCCGGAAAGCCAAGGGCTCGCCCTTGGCGACGACCACCGGCAGCGCACAGCCGAAACCGATCAGGTCCAGATGGGACAGGGTGTGGCGCACGTCAAGCTCGGTGCCGATCGGCCAGTACCCGGCGGCGACGGTCGTTTTGGCGAAACCGGCCAGCAATCCGGCTACCCGCTCCGCAACCGCCTCGGCGGCGGCATGACCGGCTGACGCTGCGGCTTCCGCGCGGCGTTGCTTCGCCAACGCCCTGGCCTCGGTCTTGATCCGAAGCAGTTCGGCGGGGGGAATTTCGGCGGGGTCGGTCATGGGACCGTCATGGGGGAAGTGGAAGGTGCCGCTTGGCCGTTGGCGTATTTGCTATCCTCTGCGACCTGCCTAGGCAGGTGGGCGCCATGTATCGAGACCAAGATCCCGACAGGGACAGCTCCCGAGAGTAATAGGTTATCGGCCCCAGGGATAAAGCAGCCTGACGAACCGCGCAGCAGCCTTCCGATCCCTAATCTAGGCACGCTCGAGCCTGGCCGCAATATCCTCGATGCGTTTTGCCAAATGATCGACGGCGGCGACCACGACTTCCTCGTCCTCCGGGGACATCCCGGCGGGCGGCGGCTGCTCGCGCGAGGCAGCGGCAAGCGCATCGTATTCCGACTTGAGGTCGAAGAGCTGGTCGGTGACCAGCAGGGCCGCCATGGCAAGGGTCTGCCCCTCGCCCGCCAGCGGCGCACGGGCCGCGACCGCGCGCACCTGCCCCTCGAGGTAGCTGGCGAGATGGCGCAGACGCGCCTCCTGCCCGTCTTCGCAACCGATCAGGTAGCTGCGGCCATTCAGCATAATATCGACACGCGGCATGCGCTCTCAATCCTCCAGCACGTTCTGCAACCGGTCGATCGCCGTATCCAGACGCGCCGACACGGTGTCGGCCACGGTGCGCGCCTCGGCCTCCGCCTCCTGGGCGGTGACAAGAGCCCGCGCCAGTTCGTCGCGCTCGGCGGACACACGGGCTTTATGGTGGTCGAATGCCGCATCGAGATGGTCGATCGCCACGTCGAGACGTTCCAGAGCGACTTTCAGACGGTCCATCGGGGCGAAGCCGATCCTGCGCAGATTTAAGATGATACTCGATCCGACCTTAAGCAGGCGCCAGCGCCGCCGTCAACCGCAGTGCGACCGATGGAGGCATGGCAGGCCAAGTTTCATCCGGGCTTTCGGTGTGTTCCAGCCCTCTTCGCACACCGGCTGGCGCACCGGTTCGCGCACGACCCGGCCGCTCATCGCCGGCGCATGACACATCGGGACATCTCGCTTGTTGACGTGGGCAATCGGCAGCGGCATGGTGCCCGCGTTTCATATCCGTGAAGCCTGGACGCAAACTCCAGTACGCATTGGTGTTATCACCGACACCATCGTCATCGCTACAACCGCTGCGTCAAGATCAGAACAAAACCGGGAACACCTCAACCATGCCGACGTCGCCCACCTCCGCCGCGACCCCTGCAAACCCTGCCGGCGTCCCGCACGAGCAGTTGGCCAATGCGATTCGCGTCCTTGCCATGGACGCGGTCGAAGCCGCTAAGTCCGGGCACCCCGGCATGCCGATGGGCATGGCGGACGTCGCGACCGTGTTGTTCGGCAAGTTCCTGAAGTTCGATCCCAAGGCGCCGATGTGGCCCGACCGCGACCGCTTCGTGCTGTCGGCCGGTCACGGCTCGATGCTCCTCTACAGCCTGCTCCACCTGACGGGCTACGAGGAGATGACGATCGACGAGCTGAAGCGGTTCCGCCAGCTCGGCAGCAAGACGCCCGGCCACCCGGAAGTGCTGCAATCCGGCGGCATCGAGACGACGACCGGTCCGCTCGGCCAGGGCATTTCCACCGCCGTCGGCATGGCGCTGGCGGAGCGTATCCTGAACGCCCGCTTCGGCGACGATCTGGTCGATCACTATACTTATGTGATCGCCAGCGACGGCGACCTGATGGAGGGTATCAGCCACGAGGCCGCCTCCTTCGCCGGCCATCTGGGCCTGTCCAAGCTGATCGTGCTATGGGACGACAACCAGATCTCGATCGACGGCCCGACCAGCCTGAGCTTCACCGACGACACGCTGAACCGCTTCCGCGCCTATGGCTGGGACGTCCGCGAGATCGACGGCCACAACCCGCAGCAGATCCACACCGCGATCGAGTACGCCCGGACCACCGACGCTCCCTCGCTGATCGCCTGCAAGACCATCATCGGCTACGGCGCCCCGACCAAGGGCGGCACCCATCACTGCCACGGCTCGCCGCTGGGCGCAGACGAGATCAAGGCCGCGCGCGAAAAGCTGGCCTGGACGCATGAGCACTTCATCATCCCCGAGGACATCACCAGCGTCTGGCGCGGCTTCGGCCAGCGCGGCGTGGCTGAGCGGGAAAACTGGGAAGCGCGTTTGAACAGCGCCGGCGACAGCGCCCGCACCAGCTTCAACAATGCCTTCTCCGGCGACATGCCGCCCGACTTCGACGCGCTGATCGACGGCTTCAAGGCCAAGGTCTCCGCCGAGAAGCCGAAGCTGGCGACACGCGTCGCATCCGGCAACGTGCTCGACGTGCTGGTCCCCGCCGTTCCCGAGCTGATCGGCGGCTCCGCCGACCTGACGCCCAGCAACAACACGCGCGTCAAGAACACCGGCGCCGTCCAGCGCGACAACTTCAACGGCCGCTACGTCCATTTCGGCGTGCGCGAGCACGGCATGGCCGCCGCGATGAACGGCATGGCGCTGCACGGGGGCATCATCCCCTACGGCGGCACCTTCATGACCTTCAGCGACTATTGCCGTCCGGCGATCCGTCTGGCGGCGCTGATGAAGTGCCGCACGATCTTCATCATGACCCATGACAGCATCGGCCTGGGCGAAGACGGCCCGACCCATCAGCCGGTCGAACATGTGCCCGCGCTGCGTACGATCCCCAACCTTCAGGTCTTCCGCCCGGCCGACGCGGTCGAGACGGCGGAATGCTGGGCCATCGCGCTGAAGAGCAAGCATCGCCCGTCGGTGTTCGCCCTGACCCGCCAGAACCTCGCGACGGTCCGGACCGAGCACACGACCGAGAACCTGTCGGCCAAGGGCGGCTATGTCCTGGCGGCCGCCGAGGGCGAGCGCAAGGTCACGATCTTCGCGACCGGCTCCGAAGTCGAGATCGCGGTCGAGGCCCGCAAGGCGCTTCAGGCCGAGGGCATCGGCACCACGGTCGTTTCCATGCCGAGCTGGGAACTGTTCGAGGAACAGGACGAGGCGTACCAGGAAGAAGTGATCGGCGAGAACACCGTCCGGATCGCGGTCGAGGCGCAGATCCGCCAGGGCTGGGACCGCTACATCGGACGCAAGGGCGCCTTCATCGGCATGAAGAGCTTCGGCGAATCCGCGCCGTACCAGGATCTCTACAAGCATTTCGGCATTACTGCCGATGCAGTTGTAGCAGCTGCCAAGGCAAGGTTGTAAACGGGCACGCGCAAGCCCGTAATCGAGTTTGAACTCAGGAGGAACCAATGGCTGTCAAGGTTGCCATCAATGGATTCGGTCGTATCGGCCGGCTGGTGCTGCGGGCTATCTACGAATCGGGCCGCAACGATATCGAAGTCGTCGCGATCAACGATCTGGCCGACATCCACACCAACGCGCACCTGCTGAAGTACGACAGCGTCCACGGCCGTTTCCCCGGCACCGTCGAGGCCCGCGAGGGCGTCATGGTCGTCAACGGCCATGAGATCAAGGTCGTGCAGGTCCGCGATCCGGCCCAGCTCCCCTGGGGTGACCTGGGTGTCGAGATCGCGCTGGAATGCTCGGGCATCTTCACCAAGCGCGACGATGCCGCCAAGCACCTGACCGCTGGCGCCAAGAAGGTCCTGATCTCCGCTCCGGGCACGGACGAAGACCTGACGGTCGTCTACGGCGTCAACCATGACAAGCTGACCGCCGAGCACAAGATCGTTTCCAACGCTTCCTGCACCACCAACTGCCTGGCTCCGGTCGCCTTCGTGCTGAACAATCTGGTGGGCATCGAAAAAGGCTTCATGACCACGATCCACAGCT
>DASQKT010000655.1:0-4657 GCA_035630415.1 Skermanella sp. | reverse complement strand
GAAGTACCGTCCTTGTCCGCTGCTCGTGAAATATGTCGAGGCGGGCTGGGTCGGCCGCAGGTCGGGTAAGGGGTTCTACGACTATACGGAGATGCCGCCCCGTCCAACTCGATAGTCAACCCGTTGGGAATACTCCTCAGTTGGGCCGGAGGTTCGGGTCCATTCAGGACGGTTATCCGGATGCTGACCCAGCTGGGGACTGCCGGAAGTGCTCGGGACGGCTTCGATGGTGGACGGCAGGTTTGCCGAGGACGGGACTGCGGCTGGCTGTGCCGGCGACTGGCGCCAAACTGCCAGGAATTTGGCTCCAGAGCGCGCTTCCAAGCTGGGGACCCGGCAGCTTCGGATATGACCGCCGAATTCGCCAATAGCATCATAGAACGGGCAGAATAATACGCTGAGGCAGGGCTGATAAGCATGGCGCACCCAGCTTTCCGTAACATCCCTTCGCCGGTCGGCAATATGATGTCGCCTCGAACAGCTTCGCCGGTGGCCCGGATGGGATCCGTCAACGCGATGGCAGGGGGTTCTCCTTCACCGGCCGCTATCCAGGCCATACAGGTTGATTGTTTTGCAGATCCTGTGACGGGCAACGGTCAAGGTGGCGACAGGCAGGCATGACGGTGCTGGCCGGTACTCCCAACCACCAGCCTGCCGGCTCAGGGTCTTTCGGCAGCGGCCACGACGGCTGGCATCATCAGCTCAAGCGCTCCATCGCGGGCGTAAGCGGCTGCGGCCTTCTGTATAGCGTTGCGGATCGACACCAGCGCTTCCGGCGTCTGCGCCCGGAGCAGGGCGGCAGCACGGACCGTGCCCTTCATGATCGCCTCGAAGTGCGCGTCCGGCGATGTCACCCGCCAGATCTGCGGGACCTTGGTTACAGTTGCCAACCGGAAGCCGGCCGCGTGGAGGCTGCGCTCACACTGGGCCGGATCGCTGAACAGGAAGAAGTTGGGGCCGGGCGGCAGCGGAACATCCATGCGGCCGTGGGCTTGCACCGCGCTGTAGATGATGCCGAAACCAATCGATTCCTGTGGCGACGCCCAGACGCTGAAGGCAATACGGCCGCCGCTTCGGAGCACGCGCAACGCCTCTCCGAGGAACGCGTCCGGGTCGGGGAAATGCGGCATGCCAAAGTTGCTGACGACGGCATCGAAACTACGGTCCGGGAAGGGGAGAGCACTGGCATCGCCTTCCCGGAACTCGATGGCCGGATACTCCCGCCGGGCGAGGATGAGCTGTGTCGTGGAGAAGTCGACCCCAACCGCCACTGCGCTACGCTCGGCAGCCGCAGCCGCGGCGTAGCCCGCGCCGGTGGCGACGTCCAGGACCCGGGTGTCGCGCCCAACCCCGGCAGCATCGAGGAGCGCCCCGATGGCTTGTGCCGTGACCCCGGACAGGTGATCGCGATAGCCGACGGCGACACTTTCCGTCGACCAACCCTGATGCTCGAAATCGCGAAATGAGGTCGTCGAGTCCGCCATTGCCGCCTCCCGCGCCGCAGTCCCGAACCAATCCTACAATTATATCCCAACAGCGACGAGGGCAATGAACGCGGTTGCTGCCATAAGTCACTTCCGCGGCTCGGTCGTGGCTGAGAGTCTTGATCTGCGTCTTACGGGTACCTTGACCTGCCGCACCAAATGGCTGTGGGATTGGGGATGGATCCGTATTTCGCTGACCTGGTTGAGCAACTGAATGGGTTGATCTTCATGGCCCGCGTGGCTTGGCAGTCTTCGTCAGGGAAGTGCGCCGATGTCGCGCAGACATTCCAGTTTGTTGGCCGCATGCACCAGGCCGCCGCTGTTGCCCACCGGGAGAATCCAACTGGCAGGTTGCAGATTTTAGAAGACGGCATCCCCTGATAGCGTCCTTGCCATAAAGTAACTAGACGTTTGGCAGGGCAACGCCGGCTCAATCAGGTTCAGCGATGGCGAAGATGGGACCCGCGAACGTCGATGCAGGAGGATGGTCTGGGAGCCGGGCATCGACCGGCTGGGCCATTTGGACGATGAGCCCTGGTCCGGGAAAGGCGGATTCAGATGGCAGCACGGGCGACCCGGTCGGCTCGGCTTGATCTGGGTCAAGTCGCATGCTCCCCAGTGGTGCTTCACTGGCCAGTTGATAATCCCGGCTGCCAGCGTTGAAGTTCTTCAGGCCGGAAAGATCAGAAAAGCGAGCACACAGAGGAGGCTCTCCATGGCCGATGCACTCAGCGACAGGACGATCGATATCGTCAAGGCCACCGTTCCCGCGCTGGAGAAAGGCGGCACCGCGATCACAGACCGCATGTACCAAATCCTGTTCACGAACCCGGAGATCCGCGACCTGTTCAACCAGTCGCACCACGGCGAGACGGGGGCCCAGTCGAAGGCACTGACCGCGGCGATCGTCGCCTACGGCCGCAACATCGACAATCTCGGCGTGCTGGCTTCCAGAGTGGAGCGGATCGCCCAGAAGCACGTCGCGCTGAACATCGTGCCGGAGCACTATCACTTCGTCGCCACCGCGCTGCTCGGTGCCATCAAGGACGTGCTGGGCGACGCCGCCACCGAGGAGGTGCTGGACGCCTGGGGCGAGGCGTACTGGTTCCTGGCCGACCTGCTGATGGCGCGCGAGTCCAACGTCTACGCCCGGCTCGCCGCCGCCTCGGGCGGCTGGAACGGCTGGCGCGACTTCGCCGTGGAAAGCACCAGGCTGGAGAGCGAGGTCATCCGCTCCTTCGCACTGGTCCCGGTGGACGGCCGCAGTGTCATGCGCCACCGCCCCGGCCAGTACCTGACCTTCGCACTCGACGTGCCGGGAGCGGGCCACCTCAAGCGCAACTACTCGATCTCCTCCGGTCTGGACGACCGCTCCTATCGCATCAGTGTCAAGCGCGAGGCGAGGCCGGGCATACCCCCCGGTCTTGCCTCGAACTGGCTGCACGACCACGCCAGTCCGGGCACGGTGCTCAAGGTGGCGCCGCCGGCCGGCGAGTTCTTCCTCGATGAGAAGGACGACGGCCCGGTCGTGCTGATCAGCGGTGGTGTCGGGCTCACGCCGATGATGAGCATGCTGGAGACGATCGCGCGGTCGGGCAACGGCCGGCCGACCTGGTACATCCACGGCGCGGAGAATGGCCGCGTCCACGCGATGGCCGAGCACGCCCGGGAACTGGCGTCCCAGGCCGGCAACGTCACGGTGCGAACCTTCTACAACGCGCCGGACCCGGGCGACGAGCTCGGTCGCCACTATGACGAGGGCGGCCTGATCACCACCGATTGGCTCGCCCGTAATACGCCGATCCAGGAAGCCGCCTACTATCTCTGCGGTCCGCGGCCGTTCCTGCGCGCCATGGTCGGCGGCTTGGCCCGGACGGGCGTTCCGCTGGGCCAGATCCGCTATGAGTTCTTCGGGCCGGCCGACGAGTTGCTCGCGGCCTGAGCGGGGCCGTCCCGGATCGCAGGACCGGCTGTCCGGAAACCCAGTGAGGCCACATGACCCCCATGGCGTTGGTTTGGTCCTGCTCCCGATCCGCCTCGAAGACGCCGTGATAGAGACAGAGACGGCCGAACCCTGAGTTGGCAAGCTGCGGGACAACCGCAACATCGGCGATTTCCGTCGATGGAGGAACCACGACGCCTACCAGAAGGCTCTGGAGGGTTCCGTCAGGTCTCGCGCCAAATTCTGAGCGGAGGCATAGATCAGCGTTGGCGAGTGGTATCATCGTCAGGCGACGGCGAGCATATCGCGGAGGGCGGCTACTCTCTGGACATGGATCGCCCGTCGACGGGCCGCAGGCACGTGCTCCTTGCGCCGGGTGGCCGGTCGGAGAAAGTCGCGCACTTCGTCGTGGGCCAGGCAGAAGCGGAAAGAGCTGGTGTGGATTTGGAAGCCTCGCATCGGCTGGTAGCGCCCTTTTACCGCTCGGTGATCTTGCTCCAAATGGTTGTTTAAGTACTTTGAAGTACGGTGTTCGAGATCATCGCAGAAGACCTCGTCGAGAGCCGGCGGATAGCTGGCGTGCTTGTCAGTCGTGACCTTGTCCGGCGTTGTTCCGGTGACCGCCACGGCCGAGCGGAAGAGGGCTTCAGCGGCTTCCTGATCGCGGGTTTCGCTCAGATAGACGTCGACCAGATTGCCGTCGCGATCGATCGCCCGGTACAGATACTGCCACTGACCGGCGACTTTGATGTAAGTCTCATCGACATACCAGCTGCGGCCAGCCTTGCCCTTGCGGCGCCGGCGCAGGGCATCGGTCAGCAGCGGCGCCAGCCTGGCTTCCCAGTCGCGGATCGCTTCATGGCTGAACACCAGGCCGCGCAGCAGCAGGATCTCCGTCAGGTCGCGCAGGCTGAGTTTCATCCGCAAGCGCCACAGCACGATCAGAAAAACTACGTCGGTTGGCAGCTGAAACCGGTTCAGCACCGAGCCGGTCCGCTCATTGAAGCCCCGCCCGCAGCCCCGGCACCGGAAACGCCGGTAGCCATGTGCCGTTCGGTCTAAACGCTCCGTCGTCTTGGCCGAATAACAATGCGGGCACAGCATTCTTTATCTCCCCTCTTCAAAGGGGCTGCTCTACCCCAATCGCCTACCCGCCAGCAAGTTGGCGCGAAACCTGACGGAACCCTGGCCTTCGCCAGACCTCCGCCCATTGCCCTTTGATCACCAAGCT
>DASQKT010000654.1:0-3229 GCA_035630415.1 Skermanella sp. | reverse complement strand
GCGCATCGTCTCGCCGACGAATTCCAGACGGTTAAGGCTGCGGACCGCGGCCAGAACATGGGTGGAGTCAGTGCGCTGCTTGCCGCGGGCCTTGACCAGGCCGCGCTGGTGCAGGTGCTCCAGCATGACTTCAAGCAGGTTTTGATCGCGCCCGCCGGCAAGCAGGCGGGCCCTGAATTCGCACAGCACGGAGAAGTCGAAGCCCGGATCGTCAAGCTCCAGGCTGAGGGCATACTTCAGGTCAATCCGACTGCGCACCGCCTCGGCCGCCTGCCGGTCGGACAGGTTCTCGAGGAACTGAAAGACGGTGACCAGAGCCAGCCGCCAAGGCGATATCGCCAGCTGGCCGCGGGCGTCATACAGGCTGGCGAACATCTGATCATCGAACAAAAGTAAGCGTCGCCAGAGTAACATCTGGAGATCTCAGTAATAAATCCACATGATCCGTTGCGTATAGAAATAGGCGACGGAGCTTTCCATGTCCCAATCCAAACCTCAAGGGCGCTCCTACTGGGTGGAGCATATCGAAGCTTGGAGGGCGAGCGGGGTGAGCCGGACAGAGTATTGCAAGACTCATGGACTGTCGCGAAAAACCCTTGGCTGGTGGATCTGGCGATTGGATCAGGAACAACGGGAGCCGCCGGCTCCGGAGGCGCCGCGCTTTCTGCCTGTTGAACTCAGCGAAGCGGCCCTGGCGGGTCCGAAGGCGGTGGATCCGGTCGATCAACGCATCGAGATCGCCTTGCCGGGCGGCGTGGCGGTGCGGGTCGGCCGCGGGTTCGATGCCGAGGCGCTGCACCGGGTTCTGACGGTGCTCGGGCGATGATCGCGGTGCCGGCCGGCGTGCGGGTTCTGGTGTGGTCGAGCCCGGTCGATTTCAGAAAAGGCATGGATGGCCTCTGCGCCTACGTGCAGCTGACCCTGAAGGCCGACGCGTTTGCGGGGGATCTGTTCGTCTTCCGCTCCCGCCGGGCGGACCGGATCAAGGTTCTGATGTATGACGGCACCGGGTTGTGCCTGTACCAGAAGCGGCTGGAACAGGGCCGCTTCCGCTGGCCGTCGATGACCGGGGGCACGGTCCGCCTGAGTGCGGCGCAGATGGCCGCGCTGCTCGAAGGTCTGGAGTGGTCGAAGCTGCAGCCTCATGCCGTCCCCCGTCCGCAGGTCGCCTGCTGACAGACAAAGATCTGGCGCGCCAAGGAGATGTTCTGTAAAATCCGCGGATGTCACAAGACCAGACACAGGAACAGAGCGCCGCCGGGTTGAATGAACCCGGATCTACTCTTAATGCCAAAGAGGATGACTTCGATATTCTGAAGGCCGGCTATGAGGAGTTGAGCGCCCGGTATGCGACGCTGCTGAATGAGCGCGATATTCTGAAAGCCGAACTGGAGAAGCTGCAGCTGGCGATCAAACAGCTGATCCGCGCCCGGTACGGCCGCAAGTCCGAGCGAGTGGATCCGGAGCAGCTCCAGCTTGCCCTGGAAGGGCTCGAGCAGGACGTTGGGGCGGTCACCGCCGCCCAGGAGCAGGCTGAAGCTCAGGTCAGGAAGACGCGCCGCCCGCCGGAGCGCAACCGCGGTCACCTGCCGGCCCATCTGGAGCGCTACGAGGTCGTTGTCGACGTCGCCGACAAGACCTGCCCATGCTGCGGCGGCGCGCTGCACGTGATCGATGAGGACGTCGCCGAGCAGCTCGACGTGATCCCGCTGCGCTTGCGGGTCCGGGTCACCCGGCGCCCGCGCTACGGTTGCCGGGCCTGCGCCGAGGCGGTCGTCCAGGCTCCGGCGCCGGAGCGTTTGATCACCGGCGGCATGGCGACCGAGGCGCTGGTTGCCCAGGTCGTTGTCGCCAAGTACGCCGACGGCCTGCCGCTCTACCGCCAGGCGCGGATCTATGCCCGCGACGGCATCGACCTCGATCGCTCGACGCTGGCCGACTGGTGTGGCCGCGCGGCATGGTGGCTGAAGCCGCTGTGGGAACTGCTGCTCACCACCGTCCTGAGCTCGCCGAAGATCTTCTGCGATGACACTCATCTGCCGGTGCTGGCGCCCGGCAGGGGCAAGACGAAAACCGGCTACCTGTGGGGCTTTGCCCGCGACGACCAGCCCTGGGCCGGCGAGCTGCCGCCGGCCGTGGCCTACCTGTACAGCGAGGACCGCACCTATGACCGCCCCAAGCCCCAGCTCGCCGGCTTTTCCGGGGTGCTGCAGGTCGATGGCTGGGGCGGCTTCAAGCGGCTGACCGGAGACAAGGATGCCGGCGCTCTCATCCTCGCGTTCTGCTGGTCCCATGCACGGCGCCAATTCTATGAGATCCACCAGGCCACCCAGTCGCCAATCGCCGGCGAGGTGATCGCGCGCATCGCCGCGCTCTACCGGATCGAGGACGCGATCCGCGGCCGCCCGCCCGATGAGCGGGTCGCGGTCCGCCAGCGCGAGAGCCGGCCAAAGGTTGAGGCGCTCAAGGTCTACCTGGAAACCCAGCTCGGCCGGATCTCCGGCAAGTCGACGCTCGCCACGGCGATCCGCTATGCCCTGAACCACTGGGACGGGCTGTGCGTCTTCCTGAGCGACGGCCGCGTCGAGATCGACACCAATACGATCGAGCGGCTGCACCGCATCGTCGCGACCGGCCGGCGCAACGCCCTGTTCGCGGGCTCGGATGCCGGAGCCCGGTCGTGGGCGATCTTCACCTCTCTCATCCAGAGTGCCAGGCTTAATGGTCTCGATCCCTTCGCTTATCTGAAAGACGTCCTCGAGCGGATCGTCTCGGGCCGGGTGAAGAACCATGAACTCGCCCGCCTCCTGCCCTGGAACTGGAAGGCCGCTCAGACCGCGGCACCGGCCGCCTGATCCGCCATCACCTTTCGACACCCAAGCCGCCACGCGTCCACGCGCGCCGGCCCGTTCAGCCTCGCGCGTAACGAGCCGCCACGCAATGTCTGCCTCCGGCCACGCTTACGGAGGATCGCGCTCGCCTGGAGCGCACGAACCAGTTTGCCAGCCTGGCGCGTCAGGCAGTTACTCAGGCACGTCAGGCCGCCCGCGGTGCGGCCTGGGAGGCGGCTGACCCATACATGACGGACCACCATGGAACGTGCGCCGATGAGTGAGCCCACCATAAGCCCGGTTCGCTCTGACACGCACTCCTTGCTGGCCAAGGCCGGCGGGGTCCTGCGAGCCCATCTGACGCAGGAGGAGCGGGAAAGACTGGCCCGCCTCCTGGT
>DASQKT010000653.1:0-4688 GCA_035630415.1 Skermanella sp. | reverse complement strand
GGCTCGGTGCTATCGTCGATTTTGTTGTGCTCCACCCCAAAGGGCATCTTCAACTCCCGCATCCACTGCCGCGCCTGCCTGGACGGCAACCGACATCAGGTAGCACACGCCGGCCGAAGGCGTCCATGCGACGCCGCAATGCTCCATAGGGTGTCTCCCGACCGGATCATCCGTGACGCCCTCAACGCCACTCCAGCAAGGAATATAGTCTTTATAAAGCCAGCATTTTAGGATACACTCAGCCGCATCAAGCCCGACAATTCCGTCTCCGCCACCGACCATGAAGCTCCCCCATGCCCGTCCCGTCGCGCAACCGAACCGTGTCCGTGATGACATCTGCGTACATTCACATACGGGTAGGGGGAGTCAACATCGCCTCAGCCGAACACCTCCGCCGTCCCCCGCTCCGCCGACCGGTACGCGCCGAAGGTCAGTTCCAGCGTCGCCAAGTTATCCGCCCCCGACGTATCCGGCTCGCGGCCCTCCCGCAGGCAATCGACCCAGTGGCGCTGGATCGCCAGCACGCTGTCCTGCACCACATGCCAGGGCACGCTCGCCCACGGCAGCAGTTCGGCATCGACCGGCCGCACCTCCCGGTGACCCGGCCGGCTCAGCACAAGGCGGTAGCCCTGCTCAAGCTCCACCGTTCCGTCCGTGCCCTCGATCCGGACCAGACACTCGGGGAAGGGCTCAGGCTCCGTCCGGGTCGCGGTGGAAAGTTCCACGACGCAAGTAACGCCGCTGTGGAAGTCCACCAGCATGGTCGCGGTGTCCTCGCCGCGCACCCTGGGGTCGATCCGCGCGGTGCGGCAGTAAAGCCGCCCGGCCTCGCCGAACAGGAAGCGCGCCACGTCCAGCAGGTGCAGGCCGACATCCATGATGATGTAGCGCTCGTCCTCCGCCAGATAGGGCTGGTTGGTGATGATGTCGAAGCCGTGGCGGAACTGGACGCGGCCATAGAAGGGACGCCCGGCCCAGCCCTCGTCCAGTACCTGTTTGACCGCCAGCAGCGGGTGCTGCCAGCGGAAGTTCTCGTGGACCATAAGCTGCACGCCGGCATCGGCGCAGGCCCGAACCATCGCCTGCGCGTCCTCCAGGCTCTCGGCGAACGGCTTCTGGCAGATCGCGGGGACGCCATGCCGCGCCGCCAGTTCCACCAGCGGCCGGTGCGACGGCAGCGTCGTCGCGATGTCCACGAAGTCGGGTTTCTGCTCCGCCAGCATGGTTTCGGCATCGGCATAAGCGCGCGGGATGCCGAAGCGCCGGGCGGCGGCCTCCGCCTTGGCAAGGTCGCGGTCGCATACCGCCACCAGCTCGACGCCCTCCAGCGGCGTGTCGCGCATGCTGGTCCAGGCGTTCAGATGGTTCTCGGCGAAGAAGCCGCAGCCGATCAGCGTGCCGCGCAGCTTGCCGGTCCTTTGGGCATAGCGGGGTGTATCGGATGAAGTCGTCATACGGGTCTCTCCTCGATGCGGATGCGGCGGCGGCCCAGCCGTTCCAGGATGCGGGAGCGCTGGCTGTCCACGAAGACCGCCACGAAGATTATCGAGCTGGTGACCAGCGGGTAGATGTACGGGTCGGCGTTGACGATCACCAAGCCGTTCTGCACCGTCTGGATCAGCACGGCGCCGAACACGGTCCCGGCCACTCCGCCGCGCCCGCCGAACAGGCTGACTCCTCCCAGCACCGATGCCGCGACGGCGGCGAACTCCTTCTCCATCGCGAAGGAGGACGCGGCGGCGCCGACCTGGGTGATCGACACGAAGCCGGCGATCCCGGCACAGGCTCCCGACATGGCGTAGACGGTGGTCAGCACCAGCGGCACGTTGATCCCGGCCTTGGCCGCCGCGTCCGGGTTCTCGCCCACCGCATAGACCTGCCGGCCGAACGGGGTGTGGTTCAGCACGATCCAGGCCACCGCGAAGACGATCGCGAAGACCCAGATCGCCCAGGGCACTCCCAGGAACTCCGCCCGCGCCAGCGACAGAACCTGGTCCTTGTAGAAGACCATGCGCGTCTCGGTCACCCACAGCGCCAGCCCGCGCCCGATGAACAAGGTCGCCAGCGTCACGATGAAGGCCGCCACCCGCAGCCGGACCACGAAGAAGGCGTTGACCAGCCCGAACAACGCCCCGACTGCCATCATGGCGGGCACGGCCAAAATCGGCGAGGCATCGGCCAAGTAGATGCCGAGCAGCGCCACCGACAGGTACATGACGGCACCGACCGACAGATCGATCCCGGCGGTCAGCAGGACGAAGGTCATGCCGATGCCGAGGATCGCGATATGCGACGCCTGGATCAGGATGTTGGTGAAGTTCTGGACGTCCAGAAACCGGTCCGACAGCGACCCGAACACGGCCAGCACGACGATGAACAGGGCGACCGGCGCGTTCCGCAGCAGGGCCAGACGAAGACGGACGGTATTCATGTCACGCCACCTTTTCCGCGATAGCGCCGGGAGTAGCGACAGAAGCTTTGCGCTTCATCGCGGCCTCCAGGATGCGCCCGCTGTCGAACTCGCCGCGCGAATACTCCGCCTGGATCTCGCCGTGGTTCATCACAAGGATGCGGTCGCACAGGCCCATCAGCTCCTCCATCTCGGAGGAGATCATCAGCACCCCGGCGCCGCCCGCCACCAGTGTATCGATGATCTTGTAGATCTCGAACTTCGCGCCGACGTCGATCCCGCGCGTCGGCTCGTCCAGGATGAAGACCTTGGGGTTGCGCAGCAGCCACTTCGCCAGCACCACCTTCTGCTGGTTGCCGCCGCTCAGGCTGCGCGCCAGGGCCGCCACCGGGTCCGCCGCCCTCAGCCTGACCTTCTGGCCGATCCGTCCGACCTCGTCGCCCAGCCGCGTCCGCTCGATGAACCGCGCCCAGGGGGAGGCGTATTCGTCCAGCGAGGCCAGAGCTATGTTGTCGGTGATCGTGGCGTGCATCATCAGCCCTTCGCCGCGCCGGTCCTCCGTCAGGAAGGCCATGCCGTGCTCCATGCAGGTGCGCGGGTTGGGGTTTTCGATGACCGTGCCGTCCACCGCGATGCTCCCGCTATGGAAGCTGTCCAGGCCGAACAGGATGCGGGCAAGCTCGCTCCGGCCGGCTCCCATCAAGCCGGCGATTCCCAGCACCTCGCCGGCATGCAGCGTCAGGTCGATCTCGTGGACGACGCCGGGCTGGCTGACTCCGCGCACCTCCAGCACCGGTGTTGCGGTCGGGGTGCAGGTCCGTTCCGGGAAAAGCTGGTCCAGCGTCCGTCCGACCATCAGCGATATCATCCGCTCCGTCGGCATCTGGGCGGCGGGACCGCCGCCGACCACCGCCCCGTCGCGCAGCACGGTGATGTCGTCGCAGATCCGGGTGACGTCGGCCAGCACGTGGCTGATATAGATCATCGCGATGCCCCGCCGGCGCAGACGCTCGATGATGCCGAACAGCCGGTCGGCCTCCCGCCGTGTCAGCGACGTCGTCGGCTCGTCGAAGATGATCACCTTGGCGTCCACGCTCAGCGCCTTGGCGATCTCGACAAGCTGCCGCTCGCCCTGGCTCAGGCTGCCGACCGGCGTGCCGGGCGGGTGGCGGATATCGACCTGTTCCAGCAGCTCCCGCGCCCGGCGGCGCATCCGTCCCCGGTTGATGAAGGGCAGAGCGCCGCCCAGCCGGGGAAAGCCCGTGATGAACAGGTTTTCCTCGATCGACAGGTTCTCGAACAGGTTCAGTTCCTGGTGGATGAAGGCGATGCCGCCGGCCAAGGCGTCCTTGGGGCCGCGCGGGTCGTAGTCTGCCCCTTCAAGCCGGATTCGTCCGCCGTCGCGCGGCAGGACGCCTCCCAGTATGTTCATGGTGGTCGATTTGCCGGAGCCGTTCTCCCCCACCAGACCCAGCACCCGGCCACGGTCGAGCGAGAACGAGACGCCGTGCAGGACCTCGACGCCGAAGAAGCTTTTGCGAAGGTTCTCGCATTCGAGCAGGGCCATGGATCGGGCCTCCTCTTCTATATATATGGGCTAAATCCTGGCGGCGAAGCGGGTGCGCACGGCGTCGATCACGGCGGCCAAAAGGATCACCGCGCCCTTGATCGCGAAGACCGAGAACAGCGACAGCCCCAGCATCTTCAGGCTGGTGTCGATCAGCACCAGGAACAGCACGCCGAACACCGTCCACACCACCTTGCCCTTGCCGCCGAACAGGCTGGTGCCGCCGATCACCACAGCGCCGATGATATCCAGCAGGATCGTCTGTCCCAGGATCGGCGTGCCGGTCTGGAGCCGTCCGGTATACAGAACAGACGCCACGGCGGCGCAGGCTCCGGAAATCAGGAACGCCGCCGCGATCACGTTCCGCACCGGGACGCCGGACACCGCCGCCGCGCGCCGGTTCTGCCCGCAGGCATAAAGCCGCCGGCCCAACACCGTTCGCGCCAACACGATATGGGCCAGAATTCCTACCGCCAGCACGACCCAGAGGGAGTTCGGGACGCCCCCGATATTCCCCTGTCCCAGCACGACGAAGCCGTGCGGCAGGTTGGCGATGCTGCTGGTCGTGGTGTGGAAAGTCGTGAACCAGATCGCCGCGCCCGAGAAGAACATCATCGTCGTCAACGTGACGATGAACGGCGGCATGCCGAGTCGGGTGATGCAGAAGCCGTTGAAGGCTCCGATCGCCAGCCCGACCGCCACCATGGCAAG
>DASQKT010000652.1:0-6477 GCA_035630415.1 Skermanella sp. | reverse complement strand
CTTCCGCAAGCGCCCGATGAACTGCCTGTTCCCGGTCTCCGTCACGCTGTCGACGATAGCCGCGATCCTGCTGGTGCAGGCGGCGGGCGCCCCTGGCAACAGCGGCTTCGAGACGGCGGGCTTCACCTTCCTGGCGACCCTGGTGGCATTGGCCCTGCTGGAGCACTGGCTGCTGGTGCTGCCCCTGCCGGCGGCCGCCCTGTGGAACTGGTATCTCAACCGCCGCGCCGACACCCACGCCGACAATGGCCTGACCACGCTGCCGCTTAGCCAAGCGGTTTCCACCCAACGGAGGCAATGATGGACTTCAATACTTTCTTCCGCGACCAGCTCAACAGCCTCCGCAACGAAGGACGCTACCGCATCTTCGCGGAACTGGAACGGCAGGCCGGCAACTTCCCGCGCGCCGGACACTATGTCGACGGCGAACGTTCCGGCACCGTGACGATCTGGTGCTCCAACGACTATCTCGGCATGGGTCAGCATCCCGCTGTGATGGAAGCGATGCACGAGGCGATCGACCGCTGCGGCGCTGGGGCCGGCGGCACCCGCAACATCTCCGGCACGACGCACTACCACGTCCTGCTGGAACAGGAACTGGCCGACCTCCACGGTAAGGAAGCGGCGCTGCTGTTCACGTCGGGCTATGTTTCCAACTGGGCGGCCCTGGGCACGCTGGCGTCGAAGATCCCGAACTGCGTCGTGCTGTCGGATGCCGGCAACCATGCCTCGATGATCGAGGGTATCCGCCACAGCCGGGCCGAGCGCCACATCTTCGCCCACAACGACCCGGAAGACCTGGACCGCAAGCTGTCCGCTTTGGACCCCCGGCTGCCCAAGCTGGTCGCGTTCGAATCCGTCTATTCGATGGACGGCGATATCTCGCCCATCGCGGAAATCTGCGAGGTGGCCGAAGCCCACGGCGCGATGACCTATCTGGACGAGGTCCACGCGGTCGGCCTCTACGGGCCACGCGGCGGTGGCATCGCCGAGCGCGAGGGCCTGATGGACCGGCTGACGGTGATCGAAGGGACTCTGGGCAAGGCGTTCGGCGTGGTCGGCGGCTATATCGCGGCGTCCACCGATCTCTGCGACTTCGTCCGCAGCTTCGCATCCGGCTTCATCTTCACCACGTCGCTGCCGCCCGCCGTCACGGCGGGAGCGCTGGCGAGCATCCGCCACCTGAAGGCCAGCACGGCCGAGCGCCTGCGCCATCAGGACCGGGTCGCCGTCGTCCGCCGCCGGCTGGAGGCCGCCGGAATTCCCATGCTCGATAAC
Organism: Skermanella sp.; assembly: GCA_035630415.1. Taxonomy (GTDB): domain Bacteria; phylum Pseudomonadota; class Alphaproteobacteria; order Azospirillales; family Azospirillaceae; genus Skermanella. The sequence goes on along the minus strand of DASQKT010000652.1, from coordinate 5,199 downwards.
CCCAGCCATATCGTGCCGGTGATGGTCCGCGATCCCGTGCTGTGCAAGGAGATCAGCGACCGCTTGCTCGACCACTACGGCATCTACGTTCAGCCGATCAACTACCCGACGGTGGCACGACGCACCGAGCGCCTTCGCATCACCCCCTCCCCCCTTCACACCGATGCCGACATCGATCATCTCGTGAACGCCCTTACGGAGATCTGGGCGGAGATAGGCCTGAAGCGCGCGGCCTGAGCGGTAACCTTCACCGTCCAGGTCGGCCGGAAGCGGCGCTTCCAACCGGAACGCATGAGTACATATTGAGTGGTTGCGGGCATCAACCGTTTTGGCCGATGCTTCGCGACCACTTCGATACACGCATCCGGAAAGCCCGCCATGACCCTCGCCGATCCGCGCCCCACTCTGGAAGCCCCCGACGACGATCCCTGGATCTGGCTTGAGGAGGTGGACGGGCCGCAGGCCACATCCTGGGCCGATACGCAGACCGCGAAGACGCTGGAACGCTTCGGCGGCCCCGCCTTCCTCAAGGACCGGGAAGATCTGGCGGCGATCTACGACCAGCCGGCCAATATTCCTTTCGTCGCCCGGCGCGGCGACAAGCTGTTCAACTTCTGGAAGGACGCCTGGCACCCGCGCGGCCTGTGGCGGACGACGACTCTGGAGAGCTACCGCACCGAAGCGCCGGAGTGGGAATTGCTGCTCGACCTCGATGCGCTGTCGGAAGCGGAGGGGGAGGACTGGATCTGGGCGGGTCCCGCGACCCTGCCCGCTACCCACGACCGCGTCATGCTGAGCCTGTCGCGCGGCGGCGGCGACGCCACGGTGCTTCGGGAATTCGACCTGACCACTCGCAGTTTCGTAGCCGACGGCTTCACCCTGCCTGAAGCCAAGGGCGGCGCCACCTGGCTCGACCGCGACACGCTGCTGCTCCAGTCCGCCTACGGCCCCGGCATGGCGACCCGTTCCGGCTATGCCAAGACGGTCCGCCTGTGGCAGCGCGGCGCCGACCCGCTGACGGCGCCTGTCATCTTCGAGATCCCGGAGGAGTCGATGGGCGCCGGGGCGCATGTGGACCGGGAGGCCGGGACGGAGACCATCTGGTACACCGAGCGGATCGCCTTCTTCGACGTCCGCTACTGGATCGGCGACCGGACGGGCGTGAAGACGCAAATCGACGTGCCGACCGATGTCGAGGCGGAAGCCAGCCGGGAATGGCTGGCGGCGAAACCCCGTTTCCTTTGGACGGTAGGGGGCAGGACCATCGCACCCGACAGCGTGGCGGTGATCCGGCTTGGCGATTTCCTGGCGGGCGGACGGGACTTCACCATCCTGTTCGAACCAGCGGAGCGCCGCGCGCTGCAAGGCTTCTTCATGCGCGACGGGCGTATCGCCGTGTCGATCCTGGACGATCTGCGGCCGGTGTTCGAAATCTGGACCCCGCCAGCCGGCGGTCCGGGCACCGTTGGCGATTGGTCGATGTCGCGCATCACGGGGCTGCCGGATCTGGGCGTCGCCAATATCTGGCCGCTGGATGTCGAGGAGTCCGAGTCCAACGGGGACATGCTCGCCAATGCGCAGGACCCGCTGACGCCGCAGACGCTGTTCCTGATCCGCGCTGGTGGTTCGCCTGAACCGTTGAAGCGTGGTCCGGCGGCCTTCGACCCGAGCGGGCTGGTGATCTCGCGGCACGAAGCGGTGTCGGTGGACGGCACCCGCATCCCCTATACCCAGGTCGGGCCGGCGGAGGATACGGGGGACGCGCCCGTGCATCTCTATGCCTATGGCGGGTTCGGCATCTCGCAACTGCCGTCCTACAACTCCGCCATCGGCAAGCTCTGGCTGGAGCGGGGCGGCACCAGCGTCGTCGCCAATATCCGGGGTGGTGGAGAGTTCGGCACGGCCTGGCACGAAGCCGGCCGGCGCGAGGGCAAGCGCCTGTCGCACGACGACTTCGCGGCGGTGGCGGCAGACCTCGTCCGCCGGGGCGTTACCAGGGCGGAGCGCATCGCGGCTGAGGGCGGCTCCAACGGCGGCATCCTGATTTCCAACATGCTGACCCGCTACCCGGAGCGCTTCGGCGCGCTGTTCTGCACGATCCCGCTGATCGACATGCGCCGCTACACCAAGCTGCTCGCCGGGGCGAGCTGGATGGCCGAGTACGGCGACCCCGACGATCCGGCGGACTGGGCGTTCCTGGGGCCGATGTCGGCGTATCATACCGCCGTTCCTGGTCAGGACTATCCCCCTATCCTGATCGCCACCACCCGCCGCGACGACCGCGTCCACCCCGGCCATGCCCGCAAGATGGCGGCGAAGCTCCAGGCGATGGGCTACGAGGCTTATTTCTACGAGCCTGCCGCTGGGGGGCATGGCTACGGCAAGGACAACACCGAGCGGGCGGGCTTCACTGCGCTGGGTTACAGCTTCCTGCGGCGGGCCATCGGGTGGGAGGAGGCGTGAGTATGACACCCCTTCGCGTATGTGGAAGTACGCGAATGTAATCATTTTGGGTTGGCTGGGGTCGCGGGGCGGAGGGTTTTCGGTGCGGCGTCACTGTAGGTCATCATAGGTCATTCCCCGGATTATCCGGAGGGACTGCCCTTCGGGATGGGCGGTATTATAGCATATTATTCCTAATATGACGAGAGATAGTGGGTGTCTGTGCGAGCCGGTCTGGAGCGAAGCGGCATTGAGGAACGTGCTCCCTCACCTTCCCATGCTTCGCATGGGCCCCTTCCTCTCCCGGAGGGAGAGGGGCAATATTTGGTGGGTATGGTCTTTGAAACCTACCGCATATTGCGAATTTTAGCCCCTCTCCCTCCGGGAGAGGGAGGGACCCGCCGCGAAGCGGTGGGGGGTGAGGGTCCGCGTTCCCTGCAACGCCGACCTCCCCGTCTCAACCGACGCTGTCTGACACCCCCAGGTCACTTGTATCGTAAGCGGCAATCATCGCCTTGAATATCGCCCGAACCTGCGTCGCCGTGAAGCCCGACGCTTCCATGCCGGCAGCGACCATCTCGTCGGTCGGGTCTTTGGGCGCGGTCGTCAGACCTGCTTTCCCCATGAACTCGACCATGTCGAGCGCAAGTTCTCCCAGCGGCGACATGACCGCCTTGCGCTCGAAACCGTCGAGCTGAATTATATTGTCTGGCATTTCAACAGGAACCCCCGCGAACGGCGGTTCCCGCTGCCGCAGGACAACAATGGACGGCGTGAAAACACGCCAGTTGTGGTAAGCCTCGGCTGCAAAGGCAGGGTGAGACTGCTCTGAATACTCAACACGTCAACTTCTATGAAACTCCGACATATCCATATACACGTCGATGCGCAATCAAGCGCCGGACTCGCTTGTAATGAATGAAATGACCGATCGAAACGCGCCGAACGGCCGAACGAAGCAGCAGAAGCCCGTCACCGCCCAGTACCTGGAGAACGCAGCGCTCTATTATCTCCAGCGTTTCGCCAGCTCGTCGGCCAATCTGCGCCGGGTTCTGATGGGCAAGGTGGAGCGGTCGGCGCGTGCCCATGGGACTGACCGGGAGGAAGGGGCCGCCCTGGTGGAAGCGCTGATCGAGCGCTACCTGGGCAGCGGGTTGCTCGACGACAAGGCCTATGCGGAGGCGAAGGCGGCAAGCCTGCACAGGCGCGGCACCTCGACGCGGGGCATCCGGGGCAAGCTGGCGCTGAAGGGGCTGGAAACCGACCATATCGATGCGGCGCTGGAAACCGTCGACGAGGAAACTCCAGGCGATACAGAACTGGCCGCAGCATTGGCTTTCGCGCGCCGGCGCAGGCTTGGACCATTCCGGACGGCCAAGCGGGCCGAACATCGCGACAAGGATCTGGCGGCGCTGGGGCGGGTCGGTTTCAGCTACCAGATGGCGAAACGGGTGGTGGATGCTGAAGACCCGGATAATATCGAGGAAGACAATTAGCAACAATATAGATTGCCGGCAAAATTTTCGTATTGCACCGCAACTCAGACTGGCTATCGTACACGAACGGCCCTGAAAATGAGGGGTGGCGCGCCTGTCGATGGCACGCCGGGGTCGTCCCCGCGCATCGGTGACGGGCTAAAACATGCTCATGCCCCGAGACGGCGCCGTATCCATCGATATTCCGGACGATGTCCGGGTCGTGGTTGCGGAAGATGACCGCGGCACCCGCTTGGTGCTGCGCGGTTTGCTGCGCTCGCTCGGCATCAGCGAAATCATCGAGTGCGCCAATGGCGCCGAGGCCTTCGTTCAGGTCCAGCGGTCGGCCCCCGACCTGCTGATCTCCGACTGGGAAATGCCGGAAGTATCTGGCTTGGCGCTGACGCGGCTGATCCGGAACCACCCGGACAGCCCGAACCCGCTGATGCCGGTCATCATGCTGACCAGCCACAGCAACCAGAGCCTCGTGGCGCGGGCGCGCGACGCCGGCGTGACGGCGTTTTTGGCGAAGCCGGTTTCGCGCAAGGCGCTGGCGGCACGGCTGGAGGCGTCGATCCAGCGGACGCGGTGCTACGTGCTGACGCGGCGGTTCTTCGGTCCGGACCGGCGGCGGGCGCAGCAGGGCAAGGGCGTCACGATGGCCGGTGTCCCTCAGGGATATGTGCCGAAGGAATCCGAAGTGCGCGGCATCGTGCCGACCGAGGACCTGGACGCGGTCGGCGATGCCTTCATGATCGATCCGGCGCCGCTGGCGGCGGCATCGGGCATGCCGCCGGGTCTGGTCCGGCCATCGCATGCGTCGAAGCGGCTGTTCTCGCGCGTCCGGCTGAAAAGGGTCGAGCTGGTTTCGGCCGACCGGGCACGGCTGGAGATGGCGCGGGAAGGCCTGCTGATCTCGTCGAACCCGGAGCGGCTGGCCACCTTGCTGATCGATACGATGGACGGCATCCGGCAGAGCGTGGGTTTAAGCCAGCCGCTTATCCAGCGGACATGGGCGTCGCTGGCGTCTGTCCGCGACCGTATGAACGGGACGGACTCCCGCTCGATCGACATCCTGCACCTGCATGCCCGGACGATCGAACGGCTGCTGGACCTGAGCGGAGAACATGACCGGCGGATTGCGGAAACGACGGTCGCCGAGTTGGAGGCGGCCGTCGCCAAGGTGTTTCCGGATGCCCGCCGGGGGTGACCGGCAAGCCTCACCGGCAAGCTTCAAAGGCGCTTGCGGCGGTCGGTGCCGCCGGGATGGCGGGCCTGGAAG
>DASQKT010000651.1:0-4627 GCA_035630415.1 Skermanella sp. | reverse complement strand
GTCTGGAGAAATCGTTACCGCCCGGAGAAATCGTTACCGCATTGACCGACGATAAGTTGACTGAAGAAAAAGACGACAGGAATGCAGCCTCCTTCCCAAGCCGGGAGGAGGTTCTTTCCTTCATACGGAATAGCCCCGTACCGGTGGGAAAGCGTGAGATCGCGCGCGAATTTCGCCTGCGTGGCGACGACCGGATCGCGCTCAAGGCGCTGCTGAAGGAGCTGGAAAGCGACGGCAGCGTCGAGCGTGACCGTGCTCGCCGGCTGGCCCCGCCGGCAGCCCTGCCCGCCGTCAGCGTGCTCGAGGTGGTCGAGATCGATACCGACGGCGAAGTGCTGGCCCGGCCGATCACCTGGACATCGGACGAACCGCCGCCGAAGATCTTCATGCAGCCGGAGCGGCGCGGGCACCCCGCCCTGCTGCCCGGCGACCGCGTGCTGGCTCAGCTTCAGCGGCAGAACGACCGCACCTATACCGGGCGGACAATCCGCAAGCTGGAGAAGACCGGATCAGCGCGGGTGCTGGGCATCTACGAGATGACCCCGGACGGCGCCCGCCTGCGCCCGACCGACAAGCGCCAGCGGGCGGAGTTCCTGGTCACTCCCGCTCACTCCGGCGACGCGGTATCCGGCGAGCTGGTGGTGGCGGAGGTACTGCCGTCCAGCCGCTTCGGCATGAAGCAGGCGAAGGTGGTGGAGCGGCTGGGCGACATCGCCAACCCGCGTTCCATCAGCCTGATCGCCATCCATAGCCAGGACCTCCCGACGGTCTTCTCCGAAGCGGCGCTGGAAGAGGCGGAACGCGCGGAGAAGCCGACGCTGGAAGGCCGCACCGACCTGCGCGACATCCCTCTGGTGACCATCGACGGCGCCGATGCCCGCGACTTCGACGATGCGGTCTGGGCGGAGCCCGATCCCATCGTGGAAGGCGGCTGGCATATCGTGGTCGCCATCGCCGATGTCGCCTTCTATGTCAGGCCGGGCAAGCCGCTGGACCGGGACGCCTTCAAGCGCGGCAACTCGGCCTATTTCCCCGACCGCGTCGTTCCGATGCTGCCGGAAGCGCTGTCGAACGACCTCTGCTCGCTCCGTCCGGGCGAGGACAGGGCGTGCATGGCGGTCCATATGTGGATCGACGCGCAGGGTGAACTGACGCGTCACCAGTTCGTCAGGGGCCTGATGCGGTCGGCGGCTCGCCTGACCTATGAGCAGGTCCAGGACGCGCGGGAGGACCGTCCTGACGACACCACCGGCCCGCTGCTCGACACTGTCATAGCTCCGCTCTACGCGGCTTACGAGGTCCTGAACGCCGCGCGTGCCCGGCGCGGCACGCTGGAACTCGATCTGCCGGAACGTCAGGTCAGGCTGGACGAGGCCGGCGGCGTTGTTGAAATCACGCCGCGCAAGCGGCTCGACAGCCACCGGCTGATCGAGGAGTTCATGATCTGCGCCAACGTGGCGGCGGCAGAAGCACTGGAGGCGCGCAGCATGCCCTGCCTCTATAGGGTCCACGACCAGCCATCGATGGACAAACTGGAGACGCTCCGGGGCTTCCTGCAAGGGCTCGGCTACAGCCTGAACAAGGGAACGCTGAAGCCGGTGGACTTCACCCGCATCCTGGAACGGGCGCGCGGCACCGACGAGGCTTCGCTGATCAGCGAAGTCGTCCTGCGCTCCCAGGCTCAAGCGGCGTATAGCCCGGAGAACATCGGTCATTTCGGGCTGGCGCTACGCCGCTACGCCCATTTCACCTCCCCCATTCGCCGCTATGCCGACCTGATCGTGCATCGGGCGCTGATCCGCGCTTTCGGCCTGGGTCCGGGCGGGCTGGACGACAACGAGATGGCGCGGATGACGGAGATCGGCGACCACATCTCCTCGACCGAGCGGCGGGCGGCGCTGGCGGAACGGGACGCCGTGGATCGCTTCACGGCGGCCTTCCTGGCCGACAGGGTCGGCGCCACCTTCAGCGGACGGATCACCGGCGTCACCCGCTTCGGCCTGTTCGTCGAACTGGACAAGACCGGGGCCGATGGGCTGGTCCCCGTCAGCACCCTGCCCGACGACCAGTATGAGCACCGGGAGAAGGAGCACGCGCTGGTCGGTCGCCGCCTGGGCAAGAGCTATCGCCTGGGAGCCTCGGTGAAGGTCAAGCTGACGGAAGCCGACCCGGTCCTGGGAAGCACGCTGTTCGCCCTGCTGGAACCCGACGACTCGACTCCGGAATGGCTGCGCAAAGGCGGCGGCGGGCAAATGGCGCGGAAGGGGCGCGCCAAAGGGTCGCGCACTCATCCGCGTGGCAGATAGGAAAGTACCGTCGGCTCCTCTACCCAAATCGCCGATTCGTGTTAAAAGTTACATCCATGAACATAACGCCCGTCCAGCAACCTGAAACCGTGCCCGACCGGCTGGACATCGTTCCGCCACCGGGTTCGTTCTGGAAAGGGCTGCTGCGCGGCCTTCGCAAGGTCTGCCCGCGCTGCGGGGAAAGCCACCTGTTCTCAAGCTACGTGACGGTAGTCCCGGAATGTCCGCAGTGCGGACTGGAGACCGGCGCCTACCGGGCCGACGACGCGCCGCCCTACTTCACGATCTTCGTCGTGGGACATATCGTCGTCCCCGGCATGCTGCTGCTGGAGCAGAACGTGCATCCGCCGTCCTGGGTGCATATGGTAACCTGGGTGCCGGTCACGCTGCTGCTGACCTTGGCCTTGTTGCCCCCGATCAAGGGGGCCGTAATCGGAGCGCAATGGGCACTTCGGATGAAAAGCTGAGGTCGCGGCGGGGGTTATCCGGCCTGCTGATGAGCGTCCTGCTGATAGCGGGATGCACGGCGGACCCAACTTCGCTGGCGGCGCAGCCTCCCAGTCCGCTGGTGGGCGAACAGGTCTTCGCGGTGGGATACGGCAGGATCGCCGAAATCTACCTGAACCCGGTGGACATGGGACAGATCACGACCGACGGCCTGCGCGGCCTGACCCGGATGGACCAGTCCATTTCGGTGGACCGGTCGCCCAGCATGGTCAGGCTGACCAGCAACGGCCATCAGATCGGGGAATTCACGGCGCCGCCGGCCAACGACGCCGGCGGCTGGGCCGCCGTCACGGCACAGGCGATCGAACGCGCCCGCCTGTCCTCTACCCCGCTCCGTCAGGCGTCGCCGGAAGACATCTACCAGACCGTCTTCGACGCCATCATGGCCGACCTCGACGCCTATTCCCGCTACACCAGCGCCAAGCGCGCCGGCAACGAGCGGGCTCAGCGCGAGGGCTACGGCGGGATCGGCATCGGCGTGGACGAGCGCGACGGCAAGTTCTTCATCACGGAACTGGTCGGCCACGCGCCGGCCGCCCGCGCCGGTCTGAAGACCGGCGAGACAGTCGTCGCCATCGACGGCGACCTTACGTCCTACATGCCCCTGCAAGAGGTGCGCGACCGGCTGCGCGGCCCGTCGGGCACCCTGGTGCTGGTTACGGTCGCGACGGAAAACGGCGCGCAGAGCCGCCGCGTGGCGCTGCGCCGCGAGCGGGTGATCCCCAACACGGTGGCCATGTCGATCGAAAACGGCATCGCCGTGCTGTCGATCGAGCGGTTCAACGCCGCGACATCGCTCAACCTGCGCGAGGCGATCGACGTCGCCCGCACCCAGATGGGCAAGAAGGCGATCGGGTTCGTGCTCGACTTGCGCGGCAACCCCGGCGGGCTGCTGGATCAGGCCGTCGCGGTCGCCGACCTGTTCATCCCGCAGGGCCAGATCATCTCGACCGCCGGACGCCACCCCGACAGCATCCAGCGGTTCGAAGCGACCCTGGACGACCAGCTGGAAGGGCTGCCGCTGATCGTGCTGGTGGACGGCCGCTCCGCCTCCGCGTCGGAGATCGTCGCGGCGGCGCTCCAGGACAGCGGACGGGCTGTGGTGGTGGGAGCATCGTCGTTCGGCAAGGGTAGCGTCCAGACCGTCACGCGGCTGCCCAACGACGGCGAGCTGTTCCTGACATGGTCGAGGATCTATGCACCGTCCGGCTACACGCTGCACCGCCAGGGCGTCACGCCGACGATCTGCACCAGCAAGGACCTGAGCGACCCCGACACCGTCATCAGCCAGTTGAAGGCAGGCCAGCTCGGCATGCCGGGAACGCTGGCAAGCTGGCGCGCCGCCGCCCCCGACGACGAATCGGCGCTCAACCAGTTGCGCGCCTCCTGCCCCTGGAAGACCCACGAAGCCAACCTGGACCTGCGGGTGGCGCGGCTGCTGCTGGCCGACAAGGGCCTTTACCAGCGTGCCTTGCAGCTTTCGACCACCCTTCTGGCCGAACGCTGAGGACAACTTGACCCTGGGATGGCGCAGGGACTTGACATGAGCCCCTTGGCGGCTATCTTCCGCAATCACTTTGTCGTGCTACCGGGTCAACGCGATCCTGGGGCATCGCGGACGAACACGGGATTGTAGAGTTATGGCGAAGCAGAACACCGTTCTCATCCGGCTTGTCAGCACGGCTGGCACCGGCTTCTTCTATGTGAAGAAAAAGAACCCCCGCAAGACCACCGAAAAGCTTGAGTTCCGGAAGTACGATCCGGTCGTGCGTCAGCACGTCGCTTTCAAGGAAGCGAAGATCAAGTAAGTCGCA
>DASQKT010000650.1:0-10494 GCA_035630415.1 Skermanella sp. | reverse complement strand
GTGGAAGGCAGGAGCGCCTGAAGCGGCGTGCTCACGGCGGTTCGGCGTAGTCGACCTGATCCGCCGGAACGGCATGCATCTGGCCGGCTGCGTCCTGGACCAAGACCCAGCCTTCATGGATTTCGACCAACGCCACCGGGCTGGAAACGCAGGGCACCCACACCATCCTGCCGCCGGGAGCGCACGGCGGCGGTGCTGAGATCGTCGAAAGGTCCGTTTTCCTCAAAGCGCAGTTCATTTCCGAGATGGCCCGAAAGGCAGTGGAGTTCATACCCGAACGTACGTCATCCAGAAATGTTCAATCTTAAGGGGTAAGACTCCCCAAACGGCCTGTTTTTGTCACATCTGGCCCTCGCCATGCCGGCGAGTGGCGGAGGCGGATGGGAATCGAACCCACCGCACGCTGTCGGCGTGCCACTGGTTTTGAAGACCAGGGAGGCCACCAGACCCCAGTCGCCTCCGGTACCCGTTTCAGGCTCAGGAAGCCTGAAGACTCTTCGACGCTATCTCGAACACGTCGGGAGATAGATCTGGGGCGCCGACGATCCTTTCCAACTGGGCGCGCATCAAGGCCTGACGCTGGTCGTCGTATTTCCGCCAGCGGGCGAACAGCTTGACCATGCGGGACGCCACCTGCGGGTTGAGGCGGTTGAGTGTCAATACCTGATCGGCCAGGAACTCGTAACCGGCGCCGCTACGGTCGTGGAAGCGGACGGCGTTGCCGCCGGCGAAACCGCCGATCAGGGCGTAGACCTTGTTCGGGTTCCGGATCTCGAAGGCGGGATGCGCAAGCAGGGAGCGCACCTCCGCCAGCGTTTCCGGCCGCTCCGACATGGCCTGGATTGAGAACCACTTGTCCACCACCAGCGGTTCGTTCTTCCAGGTCTCGTAGAACCGGGCCAGCGCCGCATCGCGCTGCGGCAGATGGGTGTCGTTCAGCAGTCCCAGCGCCGCGATCACGTCGGTCATGGCGTGGGCGTTGTGGAACTGGCCGACGCAGAGTTCGACCGCCTCGGCGTCCTCCAGGCTCATCAGGTAGCCGAGCGCCAGGTTCTTCAGGCTGCGCTTGCCGATCGCGGCGGCATCGGTCGAGAACGGCTCGTTGCCGCCAAGCGCGCGGTAGGTCCCCAGCAGGTCGTCGCGCAGGTGAGCGGCAATCGCCTTGCGGGCGAAGCCGCGTACCTCGTGGATGCCATCGACGTCGATTACCGGCATCTGCTGGCCCAGATAGCCCTCCGATGGCAGGGTCAATGCCTGCGCCGCGAAGGCATGGTCCACCGAAGGGTCGTTCAGGATCTTGTCCAGCGCATCCAGGAACCCGCTGGAAAGCTCCAGCGGCCGTCCCGCCGCCCTGTCCTCGACAAGGCCGAGCAGCAGCCGCGTCCCCAGCGTCTGTCCGGCCTCCCAGCGGTTGAAGGCGTCGCTGTCATGGGCCATCAGGAAGGTCAGGTCGTCGTCGGTATAGGGCATGCGCAGCTTGACCGGCGCCGAAAAGCCGCGCAACAGCGACGGCACCGGCGGGGCCGGCACGTCGGCGAACTCGAACACCTGCTCCGCCTCTGTCACGTCGAGCACGCGGGATGTGCCACCCGGCGCATCCTCTCCTGCAAGGCGGAGCGGAATGTCGGCGCCCTGGTGGTCGAGCAGGCCGAGCGCCAGGGGGATATGGTACGGCTGCTTGACCGGCTGGCCGGGAGACGGCGGGCAGGACTGGCGCACCCTCAGCCGGTAGGTCTTGCCATGCCCGTCATACTCACCGCTTATGTCCAGTTCCGGCGTTCCGGCCTGCGAGTACCAGCGGCGGAACTGGCCCAGATCCTTGCCGGTCGCGTCCTCCATCGCGGCCACGAAGTCGTCGCAGGTGACCGCCTGCCCGTCGTGGCGCTGGAAGTAGAGGTCGATCCCCTTGCGGTAGCCTTCGGCCCCGAGCAGGGTATGGATCATGCGGACGACCTCCGCGCCCTTCTCGTAGACGGTTGTGGTGTAGAAGTTGTTGATCTCGATATAGCTGTCGGGCCGCACCGGATGGGCCATCGGGCCGCTGTCCTCGGGGAACTGGGCCGCGCGCAGCCTTTGCACGTCGGCGATCCGCTTGACCGGCCGGGAGTTCATGTCGGAAGAGAATTCCTGGTCGCGGAAGACCGTCAGTCCTTCCTTCAGGCTAAGCTGGAACCAGTCGCGGCAGGTCACCCGGTTGCCGGTCCAATTGTGGAAATACTCGTGCGCCACGACCGCCTCGACCCCGAGGAAGTCGGTGTCGGTCGCGGATTCCGGACGGGCCAGGATGTATTTGGTGTTGAAGACGTTGAGACCCTTGTTCTCCATCGCCCCCATGTTGAAGTCGCCGACCGCGACGATCATGAAAATGTCGAGATCGTATTCCAGGCCGTAGACCTCCTCGTCCCAGGCCATTGACTTCTTGAGCGACCGCATGGCGTGGTCGCACTTGTCCTGATTGCCCGGCTCGACATAGATCCGGAGCGTGACGGTGCGGCCGGAGCGGGTGACGTAGGAGTCCTCGACATGGACCAGGACGCCGGCGACCAGCGCGAACAGGTAGCAGGGCTTGGCGAAGGGGTCTTCCCAGGTGACGGTGTGCCTGCCGTCATGGTCCATCTTCGATGCCGCCACCAGATTGCCGTTGGACAGCAGCACCGGGTACTTCAGCGCGTCCGCCGTGATGGTCGTGCGGTAGCGCGCCATCACATCGGGGCGGTCCAGGAAATAGGTGATCTTGCGGAAGCCTTCGGCCTCGCACTGAGTGCAGAAGTTGCCGCTGGTCCGGTACAGCCCTTCCAGCGACGTATTCTCCTGCGGCTTCAGTTCCGTCTCCACCTCCAGCGTGAAGGAGACGGGAGGGTCGAAGATCGTCAGCGACTCAACGCCCACTGCGTATTCCGAGGCATCCAGCGCGCGGCCATCGATCGCGAGTGACACCAGCTTCAGGTCCTGCCCGTCGAGCACCAGCGGCACCGCCGTCTGATCCGGGAGGCGGACTGGATTGGTCCGGACGGCCAGGCTGGACTTCACCCGAGTGACTTCCTCGCCCAGATCGAAAGCCAGATCGACCGAGTCGATCAGGTATGGCGGAGGAGCGTAGTCTTTCAAGTGAATGGCTTTGGGAGCGGATTTATCCATTACTGGTCTCATATCTGGCTGGATCGGGCGTCTTGGGCCGAAAGGCGATCTTAACAGCCTAGCCGAGTACTTGTCGCATGCTCTGTCCGCCGGACTGACTGCTTATTGCGAAAGCGATGCTTTGCCCCGGCGCGACAACAAGGTATAAAGTCTAACTTGAGTTACCTCAACCGGGTGGATGCGTAAGAGTCATGACTGCGGCTGATCAGCTTACTCAGGCACCAGAGGCGCAAAAAGCGGCCGGTTCGGCTGCCGGTCCAGCGTCCGACGACCGCAGCCAGGCATTCACGTTCGAACACAAGGTCTTCTCGATGGCGGGCGGCTACTTCGCCTATGTCAAGAACACCAAGGAAGCGGCCTTCCACCTGCCACTCGGCGACCTGAAGGGCGCCATAGCGCTGCCGACCCTGCGGGTGGAGTTCGAACTTACGCCCGAGACCAACGACGGCAAGCTGCTGGACATAGTCGACAAGGCGTTGCGGTTCGTGAAGGAGATCCGGCCGAACGACTCGATCCCGCACGAGCTGCTGGACGGCACGGCATCCTGGACGGTGGAGGAAAAGCACCGGACCATCGCGCGCAACCGGCTCACCGTTCAACTCGTCTCATGGCTGACCGGCGGCGACACCGCAATGGTGGACCTGACCCAGCTCGAACAGATCTCCGACGATCCCAAGACCAAGGCGAGGGTCCAGGAAGCCTTCACCAAGGCGGCGGAGAAGCTGGGCATCGGGGCGGAACGCAAGCAGGAAGTCGTCGATATGATCGAAAAGCTCGCACGTGAGCTTTCATACATCGAGGCTCTGCGCGACCGCTACTGCAAGGTCCAGTACATCAACGCGCAGCTCATCATGCTGTCGAAGATCTACAAGCGCGAACCCGGCATCCGGAACGAGATCTTCCGCATGCAGGTGCTGATCCGGGCACCGGTCGCCGATTTCGACTCCATGTTCACCCAGGCCGATGCCCAGACCGGCGAGATCCTGGCGGTGCTGCGCAACATCGGCCCGCAGACCAAGTTCATCCGCGAGATGCGGGACGAACTGCATAACCGGCTGATGCTGTGGGACGAGATGATCAATCCCTGGAGCGCCATCACGGTCGAGCCCTCGGCCGACATGGAGGCGCTGCTCAAGGACACCTACCGCTTCCTCGCCCGCAACTTCGCGGTCAGCAACGACTGGCCGCTTGCCGGACGCCGCTGACGGGCCGCTGTCCGGGCCTGCATATTTTCAAAGCGAAAAAGTGTTATACGGCCCAAAAACGGGCTTGATATGCGGCCTGGATCGGCGCACCATACTGCCCATGTTCGGACCGCATAAGCGAACCCGTTCGAAGTTGGGAGTTCCCCGGTGCAGTTCCGCGAGAGACGGCGCGTCATTCAGGTGATCCGCACCACCTACGATCCCGCCGTCAAGCGCGGGCGGTCGGAGGTGGTCGGAAAGATCGACAAGGACGCGCCGGCCATCCCGGAAAAACTGCGCAAGTCCTGCTCCGCCGAGGAGCTGGCGGAAATCGAATCCTGGCTTGCCGAGCGGGAAACCGCGATACGGACCGAAAACATCCGGGATGAAACCGGGCTGCTGGCGCAGCGCATGCGTCAGGCCGCCGACTACTTCCGGCATCACGCTCAGGGAACGTCCCAAGGCAGGATGGACGACGCGCAGGCGGCATTGCACGCGGCCGAAATCCAACTGGCCTGGGAAGACCTGAAGAAGGCAATCCGCAAAGCGGGATATTCAGAATCCCGGCTGGCGAAAGAAAAAGAAGAAAGGAGTTCGCCATGACCACCCAACAGCAACTCGCCTCCACCGTCCTCCCCTCGCTGAGCGACTGCCGCCGTGCGATGGACCGCGTCGAAACCGGCGTCGAGACCGCCCTGGCGCTGAGCGTCGCCCTGCTCGTCTGGGCACTCGTCCACGGCCTGTAAGGCCTGACGGAAAACTGCCTGTAAGTCCGGATAGACGGCACTGGACGGACAGCAAGTTTGGAACGACCTCCCCCACGACCGCGTTGTCGGATCTGAAGTGAATCAGGGGAGGTCGCCGGTGCCTTGGAATTCCATGCTCCTTTGGGGCCACGGGCATCGCCACAGGCATGCGAAATCTCTCTGAAAACCGGCGGCGCAACCGGAATAACGCCTTGATCCTCCACGTCAAATCCGGTCTGTCGCCGGAAAAGACGCTCGTGCTGCGGGCCTGTCTGGTGGTGCTCCTGATAGCATTCGTGGTCGCGATATTCTGGTTCGACCGCGACGGCCTGAAAGATCAGATCGACGGGCATATCTCGTTTTCCGACATCCTGTATTTCGGCATGATCACCGTAACCACGGTCGGTTATGGCGATATCGTGCCGGTCAGCGATACCGCGCGCCTGATCGATGCCTTCGCCGTTACGCCGATCCGGATCTTCATCTGGTTCATCTTCCTCGGCACGGCATACGAGTTCGTCATCCAGAAGATCGTGGAGGATTTCCGCATGGCCCGACTTCATCGAAGTCTGGAAGGGCACATCGTGCTGTGCGGGTTCGGGCACAGCGGCATGATCGCAGCCAGGGAAATGGTAGCCAAAGGCCACCCGGACGAGAAGATCGTCGCAATCGACGTGGCGGAGGACCGCGTCCGCACCGCCGCAGATTCCGGCTTCATCGGGCTGCTCGGCGACGCTACCAGCGAGGAGTTGCTGGCTAAGGCTTGCGTCGACAAGGCCAAGGCGGTGATCGTCAACACCCGCCGGGACGACACCAACATCCTGGTCATCCTGACCGTCCGCCACCTGTCGAAGCACCCGAAGGTCATCGCCAGCATCCGGGACGAGGAGAACATCAAGCTCGCCCGCCTCAGCGGCGCCGACCTCGTCGTGACGCCCACCAGGGTCGGCGGCTACCTGCTGGCCGACGCGGTGGAAACCCAGCACGCGACACCGTTCCTGTGCGACCTGATGTCGACCGGCGGCCATATGGTGATGGACGAGCGCACCGCCGGCCCCGGCGATGTCGGCAAGACCATGGCCGAGATCGCGGGCGGCGTGGTCGTCCACGTCCACAGCGGCGACCGCGAGGTCCCTTTCATGGAAAGGGAGCACTACCGCATCCAGCCCGGCGACAAGCTGCTGATGATCTGCCCGGCACCGAAGCCCGCCGAGGCCTGATGAAACTCAAACGTAGCGCGGCAGAACCGCCGCCGTGACGACCAAGCCCGCCAGCAGCAGGCACGCGACGGCGTAGACGGCCTGGGCGCGGCGGATGTCGGCGGGGACGGCCCGTGCCCTCCCTTCGCCGATCCAGGCATCGCGGACCAGCACCTCGCCCTCGCGCCGGGGACCGCCAAGCGACAGGTCCAGCGCCCCGGCGAAGGCGGCCACGGCAGGCGGGCCGGCGCTGAACAGGGTACGGACCGCCTCGGAGGCGCGGGCCTTCGGGACGAACGGACAGGCCAGCACCACGAGAAGAGCCGTCAGGCGCGCCGGCACATAGCCCAGCAACCCATGAAGCACTGCCGCCGGCCTGCCGAAGCGGTCGTGCCGGGGACCGCCGCCGATGGCGTGAGCCAGCCCGTCAGACGCCATCCAGAGCAGAAGCCCCGGAAGCCCCAGCAGCGCGTACCACAGGGCCGGCGCCACCACCCGCCGCTCCAGCGCCACCGCCGCCCCCTCGATCGCGACGCGCACGACGCCGTGCTCGTCCAGGCTATAGACATGCCGGCCGGTCAGGGACCGGACCGCTTCGCGTCCCGCCGTGACGCCCTGCCACTCCAGCGCGCCGCCGACCGCCCGCAGCAGGTTCCAGGGCCGGCGCAGCCCAATGGCACCGGCGACGATCAGCAGCTCGACCAAACGACCATAGGGCAGGCGGCCGTAAGGCAGACGCCCGTATGTGAGATGCCCGTCCGGAACCCAGCGCAGCGCCAATGTCAGCGCCAGTCCCGCCGCGACGGCGCCGAAGGCGAAGACGGCCATGACGATGAAGCCCCGGACGGCGCGGGCGGCGGGGCTCCGGTTCAGGCGGTTCAGCCGCCGGTCGCACCAGCCGGCGGCGGCGAGGACGGTCCGGCGAGGCAGCCCCAGCACCCGCTCCAACACCGCCAGATCGCCGAACAGCGCGTCGAAGGTCAGTGCGGCCAGCAGGAGCAGCAGCAGGTCGGGAGCGCCCGGCACGGGCAGCGGCAGGGAGAACGACATTGAGAACGGCATGGAAGCGGGCCGCGGCCTTGGTCTTCAGGAGCCGGGTCTTACTGGCCTCCCGCCTGCTGAAGGGCGGAGGTCACGCGCGGATTGCGGCCTTCCTGTGCCCAGGCAAGCGCGCTGCGCCCGGTGAAGTCGAGCCGGTTGACCTGTGCCCCGGCCTTGATAAGGCGCTGGACGACCTCCAGGCGACCGGTCCGCGCCGCTTCCATCAGCGGCGTCATGCCCTGCCGGTTCTCATAGTCGATCTTGGCGCCGGCCTTGAGCAGCAGGTCCACGACGGTCGGGTCGCTCTGTCCCGCCGCCCAGAACAGCGGCCCGTTGCCGTTCTTGTCGGGCTGGTTGGGGTTGCCCTTGTTCTCCAGCAGCAGTTGGACCATGTCGGCGTTGCCGGCGTTCGCAGCGTACATCAGCGCCGTCTTGCCGTTGGCGTCGGTCGTATTGGCGCTGGACCCCTTGAGCAGCAGCGAGCGCATGTCCTCGAAGTTGTTCTCGGTCGCCGCCTTGATCATCGGCGTAGCCTGGAACAGCTTGGTCTGCGCATGGGCCGGAGCGGCCACGACGAGCGCCAGCAGGCACAGGACCAGTATCTTCTTCATCGCATCATCTTCCAAACACATGAGGTACCAAACACAGGGGGTACGCTGTACGCGTGGAGTTTAGCTGGAACCACCAGCCGAATGCCACCTCATCCGAAACGCAGCAGCCGGGCGCCGTTGGCCCGCAGCCAGGCGCGGGGCGCTTCCACCTCCGGCGTCAGGGTGGCGACCAGCGCCCAGAACCGTGCGCTGTGGTTCATTTCCCGCAGATGGGCGACCTCATGGGCCACGACATAGTCGAACACCGGTTCCGGCGTCAGAATCAGCCGCCACGAGAACGACAGCCGGCCGCTGGATGCGCAGCTTCCCCAGCGGCTGCGGGTGTCGCGCACGGTGACGGCGGCGACCTTCTTGTTGATGACGGCGGCCTTGATCCGTGCCCGCCGCGCCAGTTCGTCGCGGGACTCACTTATCAGGCAATCGCGCACCCGGCGGGCGACGAATTCCGGCTCGCCGCCGACCCGGATCTCCCCGGCGGAACGGTGCGTGGCGCCCCGGAACCCGGCGGCGTGCCGGATCACGTGGTCGACGCCCAGCACCGGGACGACGGCGCCGACGGCGAACGGCATGCGCGGCGGCATCGCGTCCAGCCGCGTCCTGATCCAGTCGGCATGGCGGGTGACGAAGCGCGCCGCCTCCGACTCGCTGACGCCGACCGGCACCACGACCTGGATGACGTCGCGGCCGGGATCGACCCGCAGCGTCAGGCGGCTGGCCCTGGCGCTCTCGCGCAGTTCCAGGGCGTCGTGCGGCAGTCCGGCGACCGCCAGCGGACGCGGCTGCCGGGCCACGGCGGGTTTCCCGATCATGTTCATTCGCCGGCCTCCGGACGCTTGCGGCGGTGCCAGACCAGCCGCCACCACAACCCGTACCCCACCAGGGCGAAGCACAGCAAGGCGGAAGCGGGCGGCGTCACGGTCCCGTCATGCAATTGGGCGACCGCGATGCTGCCGACCGCCCCCACGCCCATCTGCATGAAGCCCATCAGGGCGGAAGCCGAACCGGCGATGCGCGGAAAAGGGCTGAGCGCGCCCGCCATGGAATTGGGCAGCGAGATGCCGATTCCCATGGTCCACAACGCCATGGGGCCGAGCACGCTGGCGACCGTGACGATCTGGACAAGGCTGAAGGCCAGCATCAGCGCCGATCCGGACAGCAGCAGGAAGGCGCTGGCGAAGATCAGGCGGTCCAGCCCCAGCCGTCCGACCAGCCGGTTGGCGATCATTCCGCCGGCAAGATACGCCGCGACGGTGATGCTCATCGACCAGCCGTACTGTTCCGGCGTCAGCCCGGCCAGCCCCATCAGGACGAAGGGGGCCGCCGCGTGGAAGGTGAACAGCCCGCCCAGCGAGACGGCGCCGACCGCCATGTAGCCGATATAGGCCGGATTCCGCACCAGTTCGGCGAAGCTGGAGACGATCCGCCCCGGTGCCAGGGCACTGGCGTCGGGCGCGCGGTTGGTTTCCGGCATGGCGAACGCGACCGTCAGCAGCAGCGCCAGCCCGGCGGCGCCGAGGGCCGCGAAGATGGCGTGCCAGTCGAACAATATCTGGAGATAGCCGCCGATGACCGGACCCACCGCCGGCGCCACCGACAGCGACATGCCGATGATCGACAGCACGCGCGCCGCCTGATCCCGCGCGTAGAGATCGCGCACCATCGCGCGCCCCAGCGTGGCGCCGGCGGCGGCGCCCAGCGCCTGGACCAGCCGGGCTGCGATCAGCGACTCGATGCTCTGCGCCAGCCCGCAGGCCGCCGTCCCGGCGATGAAGATGATAAGCCCCAGGATCAGCACCGGGCGGCGTCCGAACCGGTCGGACAGCGGACCGTAGAAGAGTTGGCCTACCGCGAAGCCGATCAGATAGATGCTCAGCGTCGCCTGGACCATGCCCGGTTCCGCCCCCAGGGCGTGCGCTATGGCCGGCATGGAGGGAGTGTACATGGACATGGTAAGCGCGCCGAGCGCGGTGATTGCGGCCACCAGCGGCGTCATGGCGGAAGGACTGATTTTCGACATGCTGGATGTTATAGGGGCGGATGCCGGTTTTGCCAAACTCCGCCGGCAATTTCCTATACCGGTCTTTCCTTGTCCGGCACGGTCAGCGTGAAGCGTGCGCCGGCCTGACGGCCGATATCGAACATGGCTCCCAGTTGCTCGACCATGGCGGTGACGACCTGAAGTCCCAGGCCTTCAGCCTTGTGCAGATCGAAATCGGCAGGCAGGCCGCGCCCATCATCCGCCACGGTCAGTTCGCCCATCCGCACAAGAGTTGAAAGAAACCAAAACACGGCTGATATTATTTCAGTCTACGGAAATGTACATTAAGGAACAATCCAATCGTGACTGACGAACCTCCGCAAGACTTGAGCTCTATCTTCCGCCTCCCGCCATGATTTCTCCCATCTTTCCGCCGCGAAAGCCTGCCCGCTGGCCTTGGACGACTCGGCCATTCGGCGGCACAGTTCCACCCGCTCGTTCAGCGTACGAAGGGCGACGGCAAGGGCGGTCTCCATCCGGTGGAACTGGCCGGCATCCATGTCGGATGCAGTGAAACGGTGACCGATATGGCAGGTG
>DASQKT010000649.1:0-8599 GCA_035630415.1 Skermanella sp. | reverse complement strand
GCCCGGTGGCGTTGGTCGAAATCCATGAAGGCTGGGTCTTGGTCCAGGACGCAGCCGGCCAGATGCATGCCGTTCCGGCGGATCAGGTCGACTACGCCGAACCGCCGTGAGCACGCC
The DNA here is from genome assembly GCA_035630415.1 of Skermanella sp. Taxonomy (GTDB): domain Bacteria; phylum Pseudomonadota; class Alphaproteobacteria; order Azospirillales; family Azospirillaceae; genus Skermanella. The sequence continues at coordinate 8,482 of DASQKT010000649.1, read as the reverse complement.
GCTTCAGGCGCTCCTGCCTTCCACGGCCTCCGGCTCGTCATAGGACCGAAGGACCGCGCGCCGCTGGGCGAGTGCGGTGGCGTGACGCCACGCGAAGATGGCGGCTTCGGTCCGGTTGCGGCACTGGAGCCGCGCCAGAAGCTGGCGGACCAGGAGCTTGGTGGTCGGCAGGGTGGCGCCCCTGGCGTTGGCGATTTCCTCGTCGGTCATGCCGTCGGCCAGCAGCGGCAGCAGGGACAGGTGCGCTTCGGTCAGCGTATCGAGCAGTGTCAGCCGGTGCTGGTCCGCCGCCATCACCGAGATCATGGCGGGCGCCACCATGGCGTAGCCGGATGCCGCCAGATCCAGCTTGGCCCTCAAATCGTCGGCCGATCCGTTCCAGACCAGCCAGCCGTCGAGCAGCGTCACGAATTCCCGTACCCGGCCGAGCTGGGTCGGCATGAAGACGCCGAGCGTGTGGATGCCGCGCATCAGCCCGACATTGCCGGTGGAGATGATGTCCTGCAAACGGTCAAGCGAGCGGACGCTGAGAAGGAGCGTTTCGGAACTCCAGCGCAGCGGTTCCAGCTCGTGCAGGCCTTCGATCGGGCGGACCCTGAAGCCCATGACTTCGCTCAGCGCGGGCTGGACCTGCGGCATGGCGCTCAGGCAGCGCTTGAAGGCGACGAAACTCTTGCCGGTCTTACCCTCCGGATTTTGGCGGAGTCCGGGCGTGGCGGCGCCACGGGCCGCAGGGGGCGGAATAGGCACTCTGCTGTCCTTTATGATCTGCTGAAGACTGGCCGGAGCGATCCGGAGACGCCGCGCCGGGCCAGGATTGTTGCTGAAGCGATTCGATATATCCTTTGATCGGGTGAACAACATCGACCATCCGATCGCTCAGCATATTTATCAGTTTCAATCCGAAAGTGTGGAGAACACTCGGAGAATTTTCACCATTTTTTATGTTACTCCGCGCGCCTGAAGTTGTGACTATGGATTCTCCCGTAAGGGTTAGTCTTCAGCCGTTTAGTCTTGGTGCAGCGCGTCAGCGGACCAGTACGGGATGCAGTCCCTTGCCCAGACGCTCGGCTCCGCTCAGGCTGCCGTCGGGCCGGACGATCAGGTGGAGGTCCAGTCCGGCCGGGACATGCCCGTCGGGCCGGGTAACCGCGCCCAGCAGGAGACCGGTCGAATCCAGGCCCGAGACTTCCGCCAGTCCGACCGGCGCCAGCCCGGCCGGGGCGGGACCTGGATCGTGCCACAGCACGGCGCGGACCGGCCGCGTGCGGACCAGATGCGCGATGAATTCGCCGTGAAGACCCGTGGGGAGGAAATGGCTCAAGGTGTAGTCGGCGGTCCCGCCCTCATCGCCGAGGCTATCGCCAGTGGCGCTGGATTGCGCTCCGGTCTGGACGACGCACAGGGCCGGGTCCTTGCGCAGCAGCTTGACCAATCGGACGGCCGTATCGCGGTCCGCGTCGCCCGACAGGACCAGCACGACCATCGGCAGCGCATGGCCGTACTGATCCGGATCGTCCAGGTTGACGAAGGGGTTGCGGACGGGGCGGTCCCGGTAGCCGTGCCGGACCGCGCGCCGGGCATCGGCGTCCTCGAACACGGCGGGGTTGCGCCGGTAGATGTCGTCGAACAGTTCGGCGTGGCGCTTGCGCGCCCGGTTCATGAACGACGCTTCGTGGCGGCGATAGTTGACCAGCATCTCGGGGATGACCTCGCCCCGGTAGCCGCAAGCGCCCAGCCTCAGCCAGAACTCCCAGTCCTCGTAGCCCTCGCGCATCGCGGCGCAGAAGCCGCCGCCTTCGAGCCCAGCCTCGCGCCGGAAGACGGCGGAGATGCTGACATGGTTGTAGTAGCGCATGCGGTCCAGATCGAGCGATTCGGACTTCCAGACGCGCTCCTCGGCGCCGGTCACCCGCAGCCACGAATAGGCCAGCGACACCCCGGCATTGCTCTCCATCAGCAGGACGCATTTTTCCAGGTAGGTCGGCTCCATCGTATCGTCTGCATCCAGACAGCAGATGTAGAGCCCGCGCGCGGCCCGTATTCCGGTATTGCGGGCGGCGGGCGCTCCCTGGTTCTCCTGGCGGATGATCGTCAGGCAGGGGTCGTGGTCCTGGACTTCAAGCGCGTTCAGAACTTCCGGCGTGACGTCGTCGGTCGAGCCGTCATCGACGACGATGATCTCCAGGTCCCGCAGGGTCTGTGCCCGGACGCTGGCGACGGCGTCGTTGAGGAAACGGCCGTAATTGTAGCAGGGGATGACGACCGAGACCAAAGGCTGGCCCTGGTCGCGGCGGACCGGCGGCGTTTCCAGCCATTCGACGGGAGCGTTCAGGGGAGGACGGGGCGGGAACAGCGTGGCGCGCATCGTCTCCTTGATCCCCTTGGGGATCATCAGGACAAGCTGCTGAAGCAGCAGCAGGCGGGTGATGGCGAAGCTCATGCCGGTGCCCTTCACCTGCCGGCCCCGGCGTGGGAGTCCGCGTGCATTCCGTCCCGTACCGCCCCGTCTTGTATCGCCCCGTCTTGTATCGCCCCGTCTTGTATCAAGGAGCGGTAGAGGCCGGCGACGCGGTCGCTGATGACGTCCAGCGAGTAGTGCCGCTCGACCAGGTCGCGGGCGCCGGCGCCGAAGCACTGGCGCAGTTCCTCCGACGCGACCAGCTTTTCCAATGCGTCGGCCAGGGCCTGGACATCGCCCAGCGGCACCAGCAGGCCGGTTTCGCCGTCGATCACCACTTCGCGGCAGCCGGGAACGTCGGTCGCGACCATCGGCCTGCCGCAGGCCGCCGCCTCCAGCAGGCTGACCGGCAGCCCTTCGCGCCGGGACGGCAGCACGGCGATATGGGCCAGCGCCCAGACGCGCTCGGCGACCCGCTCCACATGGCCCAGCCAGCGGATGCCCGGCTCCCGGTCCCAGGCCCTGAGCTGTTCTTCCGGGATGGCCGTGGGGTTGCGGCCGTCCTGCTTGCCGACCAGCAGAAGCTCGGTATCGGGGAAGCGGACGCGGACCTTGCGGAACGCCTCGACCAGCCCGGCCAGCCCCTTGTCCTCGATCATCCGGGTCGTGATCGCGATGGTGACAGGCCCGCCCTTGGGGAAGGGGAGTACGGGATAGCGGGCGAGGTCGAGGCCGGTGCCGCCGACGACGTGGGTATGTTCGGGCGTGTTGAGCTTCCAGCGCATCAGCACGTCGCGATCCGTCCTGTTCATCGTGACCAGATGGACCTCGTGGCCGGAGAACGCGGCGCGCATGCCCAGCATGACCAGGGGCCGCAGCAGCCGGGCCTTGAGGTGGCTGGAGGAGAACAGGTAGCCGAGACCGGCGAAGTGGTTGAGGATGCGGATGCCGCCGACGAACCGGGCCGCCAGGGTGCCGATGAGGATCGGCTTCATCCCGACGCAGTGGATCAGCGCCGGCCGCTCCCGCTTCAGCAGCGCTATCAGGTCGGAGGCGATCCGGACGTCGTTCAGGACGTTCAGGCCGGAGCGGTCGAGCCGCAGCGGAACGACCTTGAAGCCGGCCAGTTCGATCCGTTCGCGGTCGGAGCCGACATTGCAGATGATCGTGATCTCATGACCGCGCTCTTTCAGCCGCAACGCCAGGTTCAGCCAGTGCAGGCAGAACCACCAGTCCTCGGATACGAAGAAGACGACCTTGACGGCGGCCTCGGCCGGCCGATCCGTCGACGCGCGGTTGGTCGTGGCGGTGCCGGGCCTGGGAACAGTCGTCACATCCATCTTCTGCTCCGGTCATGCCCGCCGATTTTTGTGGTTTGGTATAAGTAGTGGTTAACTAATGATGAACCGCCTCGTTGTCAAAGGTAACCGCAGGCCGCCAGCGCCGTCCGCATATGTGCCGGCGGCGGTGCCATGGCCGTGATCGGGGGCTGATCCTGCCTCAGCGGCAAGGTTACCGAACGAGCCAGCAGGTGGAACGGCCCGTCCAGAGGTACGGCTGAATCTCCATAGTAGGGATCGTCCACGATCGGCGTCCCGATCGACGCGCAGTGGATGCGCAACTGGTGCGTCCTGCCGGTCAGCGGCTTCAACTCCAGCCAGCTCAAACCGCCGCCGCTGCCGAGTACGCGGTACAGGGTGACGGCCGGAAGTCCAGCCGGGGCGGGCCTGATCCGCCAGCCGCCGGTCTCCGGCAGCACCTTCAGCAGCGGCAGGTCGACTCGCCCCTCGGCGGCCGGTGGGACGCCGCGCACGACCGCCCAGTAGGTCTTGTCCACCAGCCCGCGCGAGAACAGCCGCCCCAGCTTCATCAGCGCCTTCTGGTGACGGCCCAGGACGAGGCAGCCGCTGGTGTCGCGGTCGAGCCGATGGGCGAGGGCAGGCGGCCGCGCCATCTCGAACCACAGGCCGGGCAGGAAATCGCTGAGGCTGCCCTGGCCGCGCGGCCCCGGATGGACCAGCAGGCCTGCCGGCTTGTCGAGGATCAGGACGTCATGATCGAGATGAAGGACGCGGTCCTTCAAGCCTTCCGCCGTGATTGCGGCGGTTGGCGTTTCCGGGCAAGCTGGCGGCTGTTCGATCACGGACATGCATTCCCATACAAGCCGGAACCGACACATGCAATTCGTCACCCCGACGGACTTCACCGCCGACCGCGCCTGGGGAGCGCTCGACATCGCGGAAATCGACGGCGCTACCGTCCGGCTCCACTGGACCGACCAGCCCTATGTCTGGCACGTCAACGACGGACCGGAGGTATTCGTCGTGCTCGACGGCGAGGTGGACATGAAGTTCGGCGACCGCGCCGTGCCCACGGTCCGGCGCATGACCAAAGGCGACATCTTCCACGCGGCGGAGGGGGAGGCGCACGTGGCCCATCCCATAGGAGCGGCCCGCATCCTGGTGATCGAGCGGAAGGGGAGCGTGTAGCCGGGGAAGCCTTTCCCCGGCCTATCAGCCTTCAAAAATCTTATACGCTGAAGCTCTCGCCGCAGCCGCAACGGGCTTTTTCGTTGGGGTTCTTGAAGACGAAGCCGCTTTGGAGCTTGTCGTCCACGAAGTCCATTTCGGTGCCGATCAGGAACATGGTGGCGGCGGGGTCGATCAGGATCTTGACGCCCTTGTCCTCCACGACTTCCTCGAACTTCTTGACCTCGTTCGCGTATTCGACGGTGTAGCTGAGACCGGAGCAGCCACGGGCCTTGACGCCGACGCGCAGGCCGATAGCGGGCTTCTCGGACTTGGCCATGATCTGCTTGACCCGCTCCGCCGCGGCGTCCGTGATCGTCATTGCCTTGGGTAGCGCCATTTCAATCTGTCTCCGACTTCATTCTTCCTGATCGAGATCTTACCGATCAGAACATGTCCAATGCGACCTTGGCCTCGTCCGACATCATGCCGGGGTGCCAGGAGGGTTCCCAGACCAGTTCGACCTTGCACGACTTGACCGCGTCGAGGTTCTCGATCACCTGCTGGACCTGCACCGGCATTTCGCCGGCGACCGGACAGGAGGGTGCCGTCAGGGTCATGTCGACCTCGACGTTCCGATCGCTGTCGACATCGACACGATAGACCAGTCCGAGTTCCCAAATGTTTACCGGGATCTCGGGGTCGTAGACCGTACGGATCGCGTCGAGCACCTGCTCCATCAGGACTTCGTTGTCCACGATGGGCGTCTGCTCAAGAACCTGTCCACTCGTATCGTCCGGCATCTCTTCGCCTCCCTGAACCGCCTGTCCGTCCACCGCCTGTACCTCGCTCATTCCGTGCTGGCCTTGGCGCCGCCCTTCAGGGCCGCATCCATCGTGTGCCATGCCAGCGTCGCGCACTTGACCCGCATGGGGAACTGCCGCACGCCGGCCAGAACCTGGAGCTTCTCCATCGCTTCGTCATCGACGCCGTCGTGATGGACGTGCTCGTGGTCGTCCTTGGTGCACATCTCATGGAAGCTCTCGAACAGGGTCTTGACCTGCTCCTCGCTCCGCCCGACCACCAGTTCGGTCATCATCGACGCCGACGCGGTCGAGATGGCGCAGCCGCGTCCTTCGAAGGCCGCGTCCTCGACGATGCCGTCGCCGTTGACCTTCAGGAAGACCGCGACCTTGTCGCCGCACATAGGGTTGTCGCCCTTGGCTTCCCGGTTGGCGTCTTCCGGATGACGGAAGTTCCGCGGGTTCTTGCCGTGGTCCAGGATGACTTCCTGATAGAGATCACGCAGTTCGTCGAGCATCAGCCGAAAATCTCCTTCACGCGCCGCAGCGCGCCTGCCAGCGCCTCGGCCTCTTCCCGAGTGTTGTAGAGGCCGAACGAGGCGCGTGCCGTAGCCGCGACATTGTAAAAATCCATCAGCGGCTGGGCGCAGTGATGCCCGGCCCTGACCGCGACGCCGGCCCGGTCGATGATCGTTCCGACATCGTGAGGATGGGCACCTTCCAGCGTGAAGGAAAGGATGCTGGCCTTGTGCGGCGATGTGCCGTAGATCCGGACGCCGGGAATCTCCGACAGAAGCTCCGTCGCGTAGGTCAGCACGTCGTGCTCGTGAGCGGCGATCCGGTCGAGCCCCAGCCCCATCAGGTATTCGAGCGCGGCGCCCAGCCCGATCACTTCGACGATGGCCGGCGTTCCGGCTTCGAAACGATGGGGCAGGCCCTTGAAGGTGGTTTCCTCGAACGTGACGCGGGCGATCATGTCGCCGCCGCCCTGGTAGGGCGGCATGCCTTCCAGGATCTCCGCCTTGCCGTAGAGCACGCCGACGCCGGTCGGGCCGTACAGCTTGTGGCCGGAGAAGACGTAGAAATCGACGTCGAGGTCCTGCACGTCCACGCCCAGATGGGTGACGCCCTGGCAGCCGTCCAGAAGGACCGGAACGCCCTTTTCATGGGCAAGCCGGACGATGTCCTTGACCGGGTTGATGGTGCCCAGCGCGTTGGACATGTGGCTGATGGCGACCAGCTTGGTCTTGGGACCCAGCAGCTTCTCGTACTCGTCCATCAGCAGCGTGCCGCTCTCGTCGATCGGCACGACCTTCAGGACGATGCCCTTCTCGGTCCGGAGCATCTGCCACGGCACGATATTGGCGTGATGTTCCATCTGCGAAACGATGATCTCGTCGCCTTCGCGCAGGTTGGTCCGGCCCCAGCTCGCCGCCACGAGGTTGATCGCCTCGGTGGCGCTGCGGGTGAAGATGATCTCCCGGTCCTCGCGGGCGTTGATGAAGCGCTGGACAGTCTTGCGCGCTGCTTCGAACCGGGTGGTCGCGGTGGCGCTCAGCCAGTGCAGGCCCCGGTGGACGTTGGAGTATTCCTCCGTCATGCAGGAAACCATGGCGTCGATCACCTGGCGCGGCTTCTGGGCGCTGGCGGCGCTGTCCAGATAGACCAGCGGCTTGCCGTAGACGGTCCGCGACAGGATGGGGAAGTCCTTGCGGACTTCGTACACGTCGAACGGGGCTGCCGTCCCGGTTTCAAGTTCCTGCCGCACCTTGGTGATCTCGTTCATGTCGTTTCCTTACCCTTTACCGGCGCCCGGCGACTTGGCCTCAGGACCGTTGCGACTTGAGCCAGCCGGAGACGATCCCCTGGAAGGAGTCGCGTACCGTTTCGATCCGGACCTCGTTGATGGCATCCGCCAGGAAGGCCGCGATCAGGAGATTGCGCGCGGACTCGAGATCGATGCCGCGAGCGCGGAGATAGAAGAGCTGGTCGTCGTCCAACTCGCCGGCGGTCGCGCCGTGGCTGCACTTGACGTCGTCGGCGTAGATCTCAAGCTCCGGCTTGCTGTCGATCTCGGCCGTGTCGGACAGCAGCAGCGCCCGGTTCAACTGGTAGCCGTCGGTCTTCTGCGCGTCCGGCCGCACGATGATCTTGCCCTGGAAGACCGCCTTGGCATTGCCGTCGATGACGCCCTTGTAGACTTCGCGGCTGGTGCAATGCGGTTGGGCGTGGTCGATCACGGTGGTCGTATCGCAGTGCTGTTGGCCGTTCACCATGTAGGCGCCCGACAACCGGCATTCGACACCCGTTCCGTTCAACACAGGTTTGATTTCATTGCGGGACAGCCGGCCGCCGATGGTCAGCACGAAGTTGTCGTAGCTGCTGTCCTTGGCCAGATCCGCCGTGACCGTCGCCATGTGGAAGGCCTGCGGCGTTTCGCGCTGCGCCTTGTAGTGATGCAGGCGCGCACCTTCCCCGGCCACGATCTCGGTCACGAGGTTGGAGAAGTAGGTCCCGGCGCCAAGCCCGACATGGTGTTCGACTACCGTGGCTTCGGCATTGGCTTCCACGACGATCAGGATGCGCGGGTGGTGCATGGTCGGATTTTCCGACCCACTGCCGACGAACACGACTTCGACCGGTTCCGCGATGGCGACGCCCTTGGGCACGTGGACCACGAGGCCGTCGGCTAGGAAGGCGGTGTTGAGCGCCTGGAACGGGTTGGAGTCGGTGACCCCGACCTTGCCCAGGTACCGCTCCAGCAGACCAGCCTGCGAGACCAGCGCTTCGCCCAGCGAGGTCACGACGGC
>DASQKT010000648.1:0-6146 GCA_035630415.1 Skermanella sp. | reverse complement strand
CGGTTTGCACGCTAAAGAATTGATTTGCCTCAGGTCCTTTCGCCTCAATGGGGCGGGTCAGTCTTCAGGAGATGCTCGACCAGAGCCGGCAAGCTGTCGCCGATCTGGCGCGCGACCTGTTCGGCTTCCTCTGGCTCGGTCGCTTCGACCACCAGTTTAGCGAGCGCTATGGTCATCGCCTGGAGCAGGAGCTTGGTATCGAGACCGGCGTTGTTGGTCTGTGTCGCCAGCGCCAGGAACGAGTTCGTCGCCCGAGCGAGCGGCACCGCTTCACGCGCCTGACGAAATGAGGACAGATCGATCGTTTCCGCCATTCTTCCTCCACGTGACAAAGCACATGCAACAAGGTTGGGGGCAAACCGATGCGTTTGCAAGCTATTGCAGGTTCTATGACCGGAGGCGAACGGAGAAGCGATGCCGGGAGGGAGATGGTGGGCGTGACCGGACTTGAACCGATAACCAGACCGTTATGAGCGGCCAGCTCTAACCAGTTGAGCTACACGCCCTAACCCGTGACAGGACCGGGAATGTGCCGCCGAAATCGGCCTAAAGCAACCCCGATGTTTGTTCAAAAGCGACTGTTCCTGCGGGTACTTACATGAATATGCGGCCAGCCATGAGGACACCCCCTAGCTGGCCGCAATTGTCATCAATTATCAGGTATCCAGGAAGCTCCGCAGCTTCCGCGACCGGCTTGGGTGCTTCAGCTTGCGCAGGGCCTTGGCTTCGATCTGGCGGATACGCTCGCGGGTGACCGAGAACTGCTGGCCGACTTCCTCGAGGGTGTGGTCGGTGTTCATGCCGATGCCGAAGCGCATGCGGAGCACGCGCTCCTCACGCGGCGTCAGGCTGGCGAGCACGCGGGTCGTGGTCTCGCGCAGGTTGGCCTGGATCGCGGCGTCGAGCGGCAGGACAGCGTTCTTGTCCTCGATGAAGTCGCCGAGATGCGAATCTTCCTCGTCGCCGATCGGCGTTTCAAGGGAGATCGGCTCCTTGGCGATCTTCAGGACCTTGCGGACCTTTTCCAGCGGCATCAGCAGCCGTTCCGCCAGCTCTTCCGGGGTCGGTTCCCGACCGATCTCGTGAAGCATCTGGCGCGACGTCCGGACCAGCTTATTGATCGTCTCGATCATATGGACCGGGATGCGGATGGTCCGGGCCTGGTCGGCGATGGAGCGGGTTATCGCCTGTCTGATCCACCATGTCGCATATGTGGAAAACTTGTAGCCGCGCCGGTATTCGAACTTATCGACCGCCTTCATCAGGCCGATATTGCCTTCCTGGATCAGGTCGAGGAACTGAAGGCCGCGGTTCGTGTACTTCTTGGCGATCGAGATGACGAGGCGGAGGTTGGCCTCGACCATTTCCTTCTTGGCCCGGCTGGCTTCCTTCTCGCCCTTCTGGACGGTCGAGACGATCCGGCGGAACTCGCCGATCGGCAGGCCGGCTTCATCCGACACGGAAGAGATCTGCTCGCGCAGGCGCACGATGTCGCCGGTGTGCCGCTCCAGGAAGCGCGGCCATGCCTTGCCCGAAAGACCCTTGATCCGGTCGATCCAGTTGGGGTCCAGCTCGTGGCCGTAGTAGTGGTGCAGGAAGTCCTCGCGCTTGACCTTGCTGTCGACCGCCATGCGGAGCAGGCGGCCTTCCATGCCGATCAGGCGGCGGTTGAGGCCGTAGAGCTGTTCGACGAGCTGCTCGATCCGGGCGTTGTTGAGCCGGACCGTATTCATCAGCTCGATCATCTCGGCGCGGATCTTGTCGTACTTCTTGTCGGTCTTGCCGATCTCCTCGCCACGCTGGATGGCGTTCAGGCGGGACTCCTGGATCTTGTGCAGTCTCTCATACGTCGCCGCGATCTTCTCGAAAGTTTCGAGGACCTGGGGCTTGAGTGCCGCTTCCATGGCGGACAGCGAGAGATTGTTCTCCTCGCCATCCCCTTCGCCATCGCCTTCAGCGTCGGCGCCCATGGGAGGCTCGGCCTCTTCGCCTTCTCCGGCGGCTCCCTCGGCACCTTCGGCGCGGGCGGGCTGCTCGGCTCCCCCCTCGCCTTCGACGGCGGCGGGAATGCCCTCGGCGACTTCACCTTCCGGACCGCCGCCGTATGTGGCGTCCAGGTCGATGATGTCACGGAGCAGCATCTTCCCTTCGTTCAGGGAATCGTGCCATTCGATGATCGCGCGGATCGTCAGGGGGCTTTCGCAGATGGCCCCGATCATCTGTTCGCGGCCGGCTTCGATCCGCTTGGCGATGGCGATTTCGCCTTCGCGGGACAGCAGTTCGACCGACCCCATCTCCCGCAGATACATGCGGACCGGATCGTCGGTGCGGCCGATATCGTCGTCGTCCAGATTGCCGGAGACCCTCGTCTCCCCGTCGCTTTCGGCGGCGGCGTTCTGGTTGTCGTCCTGTTCTTCGCTTTCGACGACGTTGATGCCCATCTCGGAGAGCATCGCCATCGTGTCTTCGATCTGCTCGGAAGACGATTGATCGGGAGGAAGCGCGGCGTTCATCTCGTCGTAGGTGACGTAACCACGTTCCTTGCCACGGGCGATCATCTTCTTGACCGCTTGCGCCATGCCGTCCATCAGCGGGCCATCGCCGGATTCCTCACGATTTTCCGTCACTTCTGCGCCAGTCGTCGCTTTCGTGGCCATTCGATAGATGCCCCCGCCTAGAAAACAAAAGTAGCGCCGACGACCTGCGGTGCTCCGCGCCATCCGCACATACAGGACTTTACTTTATTGGCCTGACCCAAGCTCCATGCTCCATCTGCCACACGCGACCTCAGTATTCAAGGTCGGGGTCGTCATCGAATTCGGCTGCTCCTGCCTCGGCCTCCTGAAGGGCCTTTAGGCGGGACCAATTATCCATATTCAAGTCGCGGGCTAGGGACTGGGTCGCTTCCTGACGCTCGGACCTGATATGATCGCAATATGTCTGCCCCCATACGTCGGCCCAACCGCGCCGGGCCTGATCCAAGGTCGCATCCGCGCGGGCGAAAGCATAAAGGAAAGACGCCGCGCCGACGGCATCCTCCAGATCGGAGAAGCCTTTGCTAGTCAAGTGGCTACCCAATGCGGCAGCGTCAAGGCCGGGATGTTCCACAAGCACCGATACAACCGCCTGCCGCAGCAGGTCGAGCGGCTGGGCCAGGAATTGCACTTCGCCCAGCGCCTCGCCGAACTCCTCGAACAGTTCGGGATGGTTCAGCATGGTCGCGAGCAGCACCCGCTCGCGTCCCTCGCGGGCCGGACGGGGTCTGGAACGCTGATAGTCCGGCGGCGGATCGGTGTTGCGCGGCTGGCGGAAATTGCGTCCCCCGAACCTGCCCTGCCCACCCGGCCGGGCTTGGTAAGGCTGCTGAAACGCAGGCCGGGCGCGGAATTTATCATAGAACCGCCGGCGCATCTCGTCCCGGTAGAGCGACTGCACGGTACGGTCGTTGATGGTTCCGACCCGCTCGTCCAGGGCCGCCTGAAGACCGGCGCGGGCCTCTGGCGTATCGACGGCCCTGCCCTCCGCTTCCATTTGCCACAACACGTCCGCGAGGGGTCTGGCGCCGTCCAGAACCTCCTGCATCGCCTTGGCGCCCTGCTTGCGGATCAGGCTGTCGGGGTCTTCCCCGCCCTCCATGAAGGCAACCTTCACGGAATGATCCGGCATCAGGTGTGGCAAAATTCTCTCAACCGCCCGAAAAGCGGCGCGCTGGCCGGCATTGTCGCCGTCGAAGCACAGGATCGGGACCCGCTGGCCGCTGGGTGACAGTTTCCACAGTTCCAGGATCTGGCTTTCGGTCAGCGCGGTGCCGAGCGGGGCCACTGCCCCCTCGAAGCCGGCGCGGACCAGGGCGATCACGTCCATGTAGCCTTCGACCACGATCACCGGCTTGCCGTCGGCGGCCGCCTGCCGGGCACGGCTCATGTTGTAGAGCAGCTTGCCCTTATGAAAGAGCGGGTTGTCGGCCGAGTTGATGTATTTCGGCCCTTCGCCCTCCAGGATGCGGCCGCCGAAGGCCACGACCCGGCCGCGCCGGTCGGTCACCGGGAACATGACGCGGTTTCGGAAGAAGGAGAACGCGCCGCCGCCGTAATCGGAAGGCCGGACGAGACCGGCTTCGATCATGTCCGGCTCCTTGAAGCCCTCCCGCGCCAGATGGATGCGGAGCGCGTTGCCATCGGACGGCGCATGCCCCAGCCGGAAGCGGGTGATGGCTTCCTCGTCCAGGCCCCTGCCGTGCAGGTATTCCAGCGCTATCCGGCCCGACGGGGCGAAAAGCTGAAGCTCGAACCAGCGGCAGGCCGCTTCGACCAGATCGTGCAGCGACTTCTGCCGCTCGAACCGCTGGCGGTCCTCCGGAGTCGATTGCGGCACCTGCAACCCGGCCTCGGCCGCCAGTTGCTCGACCGCCTCGGGAAACGCCAGATTGTCGTGGCGCATCGCGAAGCCGATGATGTCGCCGTGGGCGCCGCAGCCGAAGCAGTGGAAGAAGCCCTTCTGGTCGTTGACGTAGAAGCTGGGCGTCTTCTCGTTGTGGAACGGGCACGGCGCCTTGAACTCGCGTCCCGCCCGGATCAGCCGCATGCGCTTGCCGACCACGTCGGACAGGGCCAGCCGTGCCCGCAGCTCTTCAAGGAATTGAGGAGGAAACGCCATGGGGTTCGCGCTAGATCATCCGGGGATCGTTCAGGCCTGGACCAGTTTTTCCTTCACGTAGCCGCTCGCCTTGCCGAAATCCATCTGGCCGGCATAGCGGGTGCGCAGCTCGGCCATGGTCCGTCCCATGTCCTTGATGCTGGCGGCGCCGATGTCGGCGATCACTTTGGCCACGACCTCGCGGACCTCGGCATCGTTGAACTGCTTGGGCAGGAAGGTTTCGATGATGCCGATCTCTTCGCGCTCCTGCTCCGCCAGTTCGAGCCGGCCGCCCTGTTCGTAGAGCGAGATCGCCTCCCGGCGCTGCTTGATCATCGTCTGGAGCATGGAGAGGATTTCCTCCTCGTCGATGCCATCGGTGACGCCACGGCCGCGCGCCGCGATGTCGCGGTCCTTCAAAGCCGCCAGGATCAGGCGCAGGGTCGATACCGCGCGCGGGTTCTTGGCCCGCATCGCCTCTTTCAAGGCCTCGTTGAGCCGAGTGCGGAACATGGTCTGAAGTCCTTCATCGAGAGAATACGAAGCAACAATACCCAATGTCCGGCACGTCCGCCAGAGCGGCCGTTACGGTGCGATGGGGGCATGGTGGGGATGCGATCGGGTCACAGCGGCTATTCCGTCACTTGACCGGTGCCGAGCCATGGTCTAATCGCTGGAACAAGCGAACCACGATCGGCCCCAAGGGTTGGTCGCGGTCTTGACGCGTGCCGGTTCGCGTTCCACTTGGGCGGGATGCGGCACGATCTGAGCCGCCTGAAGTAATGCGCCCGATGGCGCCGTCAATATGGGGTCAATCACCGATGTCCGATAACACTCCCGCCGGTGCGTCGCTCAGCGCCGCCGCCGCGTCGCGCCCGGAAGGTGCGACCGCCGTCCTGGTTCTTGCCGACGGGACCGTGCTGTGGGGCCGAGGACTGGGCGCCCTGGGCGCTTCGGTCGGTGAGGTATGTTTCAACACGTCGATGACCGGCTACCAGGAGATCCTGACCGATCCCAGCTATGCCGGCCAGATCATCACCTTCACCTTCCCGCATATCGGCAATACCGGCGCCAATGCCGAGGATATCGAGACGGTGACGCCCGCCGCGCGCGGCCTCGTGCTGCGCGCCGACATCACCGATCCGTCCAACTGGCGCGCCACCCGGCATCTGGACGACTGGCTGAAGAGCTACGACCTGATCGGCATCTCCGGCATCGACACCCGCCGGCTGACCCGCCGCATCCGCGACGGCGGGGCGCCGACCGGCGTCGTGGCGCACAGCCCCGACGGCGCGTTCGACTTGGAAGCGCTGCTGGCGCAGGCGAAGCAGTGGCCGGGGCTGGAGGGCATGGACCTCGCCAAGGACGTATCGTGCCGCCAGACCTACGACTGGGACGAGGGCATGTGGACGCTGGGCCAGGGCTACGCCCGCCAAGAGAACCCGCGCCACCACGTCGTCGCGATCGACTACGGCGCCAAGCGCAACATCCTGCGCTGCCTTGCCGGGACG
>DASQKT010000647.1:0-6049 GCA_035630415.1 Skermanella sp. | reverse complement strand
CCTGAAAGCCCGATCTATCGCGTGCTGCTGAAGCCTGAGGGAGGGCTGGCCGCTCCCGGCCATGTCATGCGCGGCAAGGTCCTGCTGGAAGGCGAGCGCGAGAGCATCGCCGGACGCACGCTGCGCGCGGCGCTTGGCGTTTTGGTGAGGGAAAGCGGCTTCTAGCGCTTTGGTTTGACCGGAGGAACCGGGGTGTGGGCGACCGGCACGACAGCCGGGGTGACTACGGCATCCTTCCGGCGGGGCTTGTGTGGCGGCGTGTGGGCGACCGTTCCGGACGCTGCGACCGCAGCAGGTGCCGCCGGCGCGGCCGGCGATGCCGCAGCGGGTGCTTTTAGAACCTGGGAAAGTACCGGGGGAGTGGCGACAACAGACATGAGCTGCGGTGACAGCGGCTTCGCCACCGCAGCCGGAGGCGGCACGATCGCGACGGCGGGTACCGCTACCGCCGCAGGTGCGGCGGTAGCCGGTGCCGGTACGGGCATCGGTGCTGGGGTGGGAGCGGGCGGAGCGAGAAAGCCTGCGGCTTCCAGGTTCGCCATCCAGCTTCGCTGGGTGGTAGGGCGACGGACCGGGCCAAGGTTGATGCCCGCCAGTTCGGCGTCGGTAAAGAACCGGGCGAGCACGGCTTCCGCCCGCCGCTGACTGACGGGCGGCATGACCCGCCACAGCCGCGACGCTTCCCGCTTGGCGGTATCGCTGCCGGCGATTGCGGCGGCGGCATACCAGCGGATCGCGCTCGGCGGGTCCCATTTGACGCCGATGCCACGGTCGTACAGCCTTCCAGCGACCTCCGCCGCCTCCGCGTCGCCGGCGTTGGCGCGCGTCAGCAAAGCTTCGACGGCCGAACGGGAAACGGTTCCGGACTCGATGGTTTCAAGAACCGCAGCCGTTTCCGGCGCGCGGGCCAGGGCCGGAACTGCCGCCAGTGCGGCGGAGGTGAACAGCAAGGGAAGCACGACGGAAATCGAGCGCCAGCGCGAAGAAATCGGCATCTTCAGCATCCAAACGTGCGTGGAAGGACTGTGATGACCGTAAGCTATGCCAACTGTTTTTAGAGTTGGTTAATGGCAGGAAAGTGGCATTCCAGGGCATGCCGGAACCTATGCGGCCAGATGGGGTTGCCTGTCCAACAATCCTAACAACCTTCGCAGGCCTATCATGCGTATCGCAATCACCGCCGCAACCGCTCTCATGCTTGTCGTTTCCGCACCGGCGTTCGCCCAGCAAGCAACCAATCCCATGACCCACGACTCGCTGCCGAAAGTCGAGGGACCGGCGGCGACACCCGCTCAAGTCGACAGGCTGATCGGCACCGACGCCGTCGCAGCGGATGGCCGCAAGGTCGGCACGATCGAAAATCTGCTGGTGGCTCCGGATGGCCGGATCGACTACGTCGTCCTCGAGTGGGGCGGAGTTCTTGGCCTTGGCGAGCGCCAGGTTGCTGTCCCCTGGAAGGACGTGGCGATCAATTCCGACAACACCCAGGCCACCATCGACATGACGCGGGAGCAGCTTGAGCAGGCCCAGCGCTACGACCCGGACGTCCCCGCTGCCGCAGGCATCGACTCCGAAATCAAGCCGCTTCGCTGACAGGCGTATCGACCGTCGTCATGAACATTTGTTGAGGGAGCTGGATCATCCATGGCCAATCTTCAGAACATCCTCGGAACGATGCTGGCGACCGGCATGGGCGGCCGGAGCCGTCGCGGCCCGTCCTTCGCCGCCGGCAACGCTTCAGGCGGCGGGTTTCGCAATGCCGCCGGTCTGGCGTCTCTCGGATACCTCGCCTACAAGGCTTGGCAGGAGCGGCAGCAGAACCTGGGACCATCCTCCGGCCATACGCCAGCCGGCACCGCTTCGGCCGGCACTGCATCGACCGGAGGCATATTCGGCAGTGGTGGTCTCGGAAGCATCGGCGAGTCGATCTTCGGTGGCGGAGCGGCGTCGGGTGCTGGATCGAATTCCAGTCCGTCCGCTTCCCCGCCAGCCGCTCCTACGTCGCCGCGTCTCGGCGGTGGACCGACGCTGGGTGAGCGGCTGGCCGCATCCCTCAAGCCGCACGAGCAGCCCGAGGCGCAGACGGCGGCTGAGACCATGGGTGACCAGAAGGCGTTGCTGCTGATCCGTGCCATGATCGCGGCGGCCAACGCCGATGGACAGATCACCGCAGTCGAACGGCAGCGTATCCTGAGCAAGCTGGACGAAGCCGGGGCCGCTGCCGACGACCGGCGGATCGTCGAGCAGGAACTTCAGCAACCCCGCTCGCTCGACGCCCTGCTCCGCGACGTCACGGACCCCGAAACGGCCGAGCAGGTATACCTTGCGTCGGAGATGGCGATCGATGCGGGATCGCCTGCGGAGAAATCATATCTCCAATACCTTGCGGCTCGCCTCAACCTGCCGGAAGACCGCGTTCAGGAAATGAACCGGATCGTCTGACGGGAGCAGTTGGCCAAATTCAGGATTCCTGGAAGCCGGGGCTCCTATATGGAGCCCTGGACCCTGTAGCCGGCGCGGGCGCGTTGCTCCAGCTCTTCGTTCGATACGATCCGCTTGCCGATAGGCCAGAGCGAGATCACCGCCAGCTTGAGGTGCGCCCAGGCGAAGGGAATGCCGATGATCGTAAGGGCAAGGGCCACGGCGGTCAGCACATGGCCCAGCGCCAGCCACCAGCCGGCCAGCACGAACCAGATCAGGTTCCCGATCATGCCGAGTGGGCTCGTTCCGAAGTCGGTCCTGCCATCCCATTCATCCCTCGATACGGCCGTGCGGCCGAACGGGGCGAAGGTGTAGCTGGCTATGTTCAGCGCCGAACGCGCCCAAGGCAGACCGATGATGGTGATGGCCATGATGACCGCCGCCAGCAACCACGCCGCCGCCATCCAGATACCGCCGGTGATGATCCACAGGATGTTCAGGATCAGGCTTATAAGGCTCATGAAAATCTCTCCTTCGATCGCAGATATGGGGAGATTTTTTCACTCTTCCAAGGCGTTGCGGCCCAAGTGGCTGACCGCACCCCGGCCGCATCGGGACTGCCTGTATCTTTCCGATCATACTTCTAAAGATCGGGTGGAAAAACGCTGGAAGTCGATTGCCTCGGCGAACAAAACGGCCTATGTCTGGTTTATCTGTGCAGGGACGTCCGGCTACGGCCGCAACGTCTGCACTCTACCTTGGAGTTTCGCGTGAGCGACAACGGTCCGTCTAGCTAGGCGGCCGGACGTTATTCTCATCGTCCGTCCGCCTCTGAAAAGAGATATAGAGAAGGATGAGACGATGACGCGCAATCTCGCTGTCGAATTCCGTATTGCGGCCAACACTCTGCGCCGCCTGACCGGCAACCCCGATCCCCGTAAAGCCGCTCGCGCCCAGGAAATCCTCGGCGACAAGGCTCTTTTCCGCGAGTTCGTCGATCAGCGGCACCGTGCGCTCCGCACCCGCGCCGACGCCGTCGCGGAGGGCGATAGTAGCCGTTTGACCGATCTGGCGGCGTGAGGGCAGGGCGAATTTCTGCCCTATCCGACCAGCTTCAGCCCGACGATACCGGCGACGATTAGCCCTAGCGAGATCAGGCGGGCCGCCGTCGCCGGCTCGCCGAACAGCACGATGCCGAGGATGGCGGTGCCGCACGCTCCGATGCCGGTCCAGACCGCATACGCGGTGCCGATCGGCAGGGTCTTCAGCGAATAGCTCAGCATGACCAGGCTGAGCACCATGGCAAGGATGGTCCAGACGCTCGGCCACAGCCTGGAAAAACCTTCGGTATACTTGAGGCCCACGGCCCATCCGGTTTCCAGCAATCCGGCTGCGAACAGAATCAACCACGCCATACGCCATTCACCACTGCTTTTTCGACTTGATGTCTTCACCGTAGCGGATCGCTTACCGCTGCCTTAATGTTGCAACTTGGTCCTTTTGCGAACTGAATTGAATCTGCGAACTGAATCGAAGCGTGGGTAAGAGATGAAGATATTCGGGATCGCCGGCTGGAGCGGCAGCGGCAAGACGAACCTGATGGTCCGGCTCCTGCCGGAACTAACTGCCATGGGGCTTCGCGTCTCGACCATGAAGCACGCCCATCACGCCTTCGACGTCGATCAGCCCGGCAAGGACAGCTATAACCATCGACAGGCGGGCGCATCGGAGGTCATGATCACTTCGGCCAACCGCTGGGCGCTGATGCACGAGAACCGGGGCGACGCCGAACCGTCGATCGACGAACTGGTCCGGCATATGACGCCCGTGGACCTGCTGCTGATCGAAGGCTTCAAGCGGTCCCCTCATCCGAAGCTTGAAGTGTTCCGCAGGGCGACCTGCAAACCCTTGCTGGCCCTTGAAGACGACCATGTGGTCGCCGTCGCCTGCGACGAACCAGTACCCGAGGTCAGTATTCCCGTGCTCGACCTCAACTGCGCGGAGACGATTGCCCGCTTCGTAGTGACGCACTGCGGTATCGTATCCCGATAAAACCAAGCTTTTCCGCAAAAAACGCGAACGAGCCGTACCGGTTTCGGTCGTGAAAATTATTGACCTAGCCTTTCGTGCTCGTATCATGACTTGGTGAAGCCCGCGTCTACCTCCAGGTGGTTGCCGCAGCGGCGATCGCGGGCAGCCCCGCGCGAGGAGAATGGTATGAGCATCCTGTCTGGCGTCGGGGTAAGGGAGGATGGTTCCACCTTGCCGGCGGTGGATGGCACGGAGACAATGTCAGGGTTGAGCACCGCATTGAATCATGGTGGCTCCAGTGTTTCCAATCCCTTATTCGAGATCCTCGATCTCGCCGGCGATGCCTTCGTAGTCATGAACGGCGCATTTCGTATCGTCCTGTTCAACCGCGCTGCTGAACGGGTCTTCCAGTACGAAGCTGCCGAGATAATCGGAAAGTCGGTCCAGACCTTGCTGCCGGAACGTTTCCGGCATGGTCATGGTAAGCAGATGACCGATTTCCGGGACCACACCAAGGGCTCCCGTCTGATGGGCGAGCGGCGGCAGATCATCGGACTGCGCCGGGACGGGGACGAGTTTCCGGCGGAGGCATCGATCGCCTGCGTATCGCTGGACGGGGAAACGGCCTATGTGGTCGTGCTCCGCGACATCACCGATCGCACGCGAGCCGAGCAGCAGACGGCGCGCCTTGGACGGATCATCGAACAGTCGATCAACGAGATCTACGTCTTCAACGCGGAATCCCGGCGTTTCGTACTGGTCAACCGGGGAGCACGCGAGAACCTGGGCTACACGGCGGACGAAATGCTCCGCATGACGCCGATGGACCTCAAGACGGACTACTCGGAAGAGGATTTCGCCGAACTGGTGCGCCCGCTCCAGGACGGCTCCATGGACGAGATCTGCTACGAGACTCTCCATCATCGCCGCGACGGCTCGACCTACGAGGTCGAGATCCGCCTTCAGCTACTCCGCCACGAAATCCCGCCGGTGTTCGTCGCCATCGCCCGCGACATTACCGAACGCTCGCATTTCGAGACGCTCATCCGGCGCCAGTCGCTCTACGACGCCGTGACCCTGCTGCCCAACCGGACCCTGTTCAGCGAACGCCTCGCCATGGTTCTGGAAGACGATCAGTCCTCCAAAACACCGGGCGGGCTCATGCTGGTCGACCTGATCGACTTTAGGCTCGTGACCGACGGCATGGGCAGGGCCATGGGCGATCGCGCCATTCAGGAGGCTGCGAGGCGTCTGGCCGCCTGTCTCCGCTCTACCGATACATTGGCACGTCTGGAAGGGGCGGAGTTCGCGGTGCTTGCCCCCAACCTCGACCATGCTGCCCGGATGGGGACGCTGGCCGACCGTGCGCTGGCGGCTTTCGAAGCGCCGGTGGAGTTGGACGGATTCGAGATCCGGCTCAATCCGGTCATCGGCATCGTCACCTTTCCCGGCGACGGCACGGACCCGGAAATATTGCTGCGCAACGCCAATGCCGCCCTGTGGAGCGCCAGGGAAGGCGACGGGCCTCGCCGCCGCTACTACACTCCCGACCTGGACACTGCCGTCAACACCCGGATCGCGATGAGGTCCGGCTTGT
>DASQKT010000646.1:0-7956 GCA_035630415.1 Skermanella sp. | reverse complement strand
CCCAAGGAGGACATGCAGCTCTTCGGCCGTGGCCTGCGCCGGCGGCTGCCGACGATGCTGGACGGCGATCAGGCGCGGATACGCCTGGTCTATGCCCTGATGTTCTCGCTGCCCGGAGCTCCGGTGCTGTTCTATGGCGAGGAGATCGGCATGGCCGAAAACCTCGCGATCCCCGGCCGCATGAGCGTTCGTTCTCCCATGCAGTGGTCCGATGAAATGAACGGCGGCTTTTCCATTGCACCGTCCGATCAACTCCGCCGCCCCGTCGTCAGCGGCAAGCGCTGGGGACCGGCCACGGTCAACGTCGCGGCGCAACGCCGCGATGACGGCTCCCTGCTCAACTGGATCGAACGGCTGATCCGCCGCCGCCATGAAACCGCTGAAATCGCTTACGGCAAATGGAGCATCGTCCCTGTCAAGCAGGCCCAGGTCCTGGCGATCAGCTACGACTGGGACGGCCGGGTCGTCCTGGTGATTCACAACCTGTCATCGAAGCCGGTCGGCGCGTCGTTCAATGTGGAACCGGCTGCCGGCTGGCAAGGGCTGATCGATCTGTTCGGGCGGGGGGATTTTTCGCTCGCCAAGAACGGCGCCGTGAACGTCGAGCTGGAAGCCTATGGATGTCGCTGGTTCCGGGTGCGCCGCTCCGGTGATGCGATCCTGCTCTAAACAGAACTCCAAAAGTAATAACTCAAATGTAAGAGCGCCATAAGCTGTTCGTTATAAAACTCCGCCTTTCGTCAACAAAGACGGAGAAAATACTCATAATTATTCAATAGAATGTAATCGTTTCATACGATCTTAAACCTTGTGCGGCCATTTTTGATAACTGACGTGCATTTGTCTTGTGCGTATCATGGCTTTCACGATCAGCGATGGCGGCAGGAAATGGCTCGGAAACCAGACCATTCGAACCCTGAACAAGACCCTCAGCCGATACCCCGTCCTTCCCGAGCCGAGGCGGAGGAGGCGGTCAGGACCTTGCTGCGTTGGGCAGGCGACGACCCGTCGCGCGAAGGCCTGCTGGAAACGCCGGCACGCGTCGCCCGCGCCTTCGACGAGTTCTTCGCCGGCTACGCCATCGACCCAGCCCAGCTCCTGGCGCGGACCTTCGAGGAGGTCGACGGCTACGACGAAATGGTCCTGCTCCGTGACATCCGGTTCGAGAGCTACTGCGAGCACCACATGGTGCCGATCGTCGGCAAGGTCCACATCGCCTACCTGCCGCGCCACCGTGTCGTCGGCATCTCCAAGCTGGCGCGCGTGATCGAGGTCTTCGCCAAGCGGCTTCAGATCCAGGAGAAGATGACGGCGCAGATCGCCAACACGATCGAGGAGGTGCTTCAGCCCGACGGCGTCGCCGTCGTCATCGAGGGTGAGCACCAGTGCATGACCACGCGGGGCGTCCATAAGCCGGGGGTCGGCATGATCACCAGCCGCATGCTGGGCGCTTTCCGCACCAATCCGTCGACCCGGCAGGAATTCCTGTCCCTGGTCGGCAATCCCGGCATTCACGGTTGAGTTCCAGCACAATGATGTCTCGTTCCGCCTTCCGTCCGGCCTCCCGCCTATCCGCCCTTTTCCTGACCTTGGCGCTCGCGGCGGCTTCGGTGGCGGCACTTCCCACCGCCGCCAGAGCGCAGTCGTCCAAGGCTTACCAGACCATCACCGAACCCAGCCTGAAGCCGGGCATGGAGATCCCCGAGCCGACCGGCCCGGTCGTCCTGACGGTCAACGGCCGGATCAAGTCCGCCAAGCCGGTCCGCTTCGACCTCGCCACGCTGGAAAGCCTGGGCCTGATTCGCTTCACCACGCCGACCAATTGGACCAAGGAGCCGGCGACCTTCGAAGGCGTTCTGCTGTCGGCGCTGCTCGATGTCGTCGGGGCGGACCCCGCTGCCACGTCGCTCAAACTGACCGCGCTCAACGATTACGAAAACCCGGCGCCCATTGCCGATGGGCGGAAATGGCCGGTAATGCTGGCGCTCAAGCGGGAGGGCGAATACATGTCGCGGCGCGACCGGGGACCGATATGGATGATCTATCCGCAGCACGCTTATCCCGAAGTTGGGCAGAGGGAATATCTTTCGCGCTGGGTGTGGCAGTTGAAGGCGATAACGGTGGAGTGATGCTCAGGAACGGGGCAAACTTCACCGGGGGCGTTCGCCACTGATGCTGACCGGGAAAAGGATCATGGACCTGGGCAAACTTGTATGGACGATATCGTTCCTGCTCGTGTTGCTCAGTTCGCCCATGCTCGTCTTCGACCTGATCGCCATCCAGCGCTCCGTCGAAATCGCCAGCGGCGCCGATATCTGGTACGACGGGCAGGTGTCCAGCGACTTGCTTCACTTGCAGGTCGCGGTCCGCGAAATCCATGCCGATTCCCCTCCCGAAGTCTTCGAGGAAGTCCGGCTTCGGCTGGACAATGCGTTCAACCGCCTCAATTCGCTGCCCGAACCGGGCAGTTCCGCCTGGCATACCCAGGGCATCGGCCGCGAAGGCGGGTTGAACGGCATCCGCGTGCAACTGGACGCGATCGACCGGAACCTGAAGCTGATGGAAACCGATCCGCTGGCCTTCCGCGCCTTGGCCGACCAGGAAGTGCGCAGCGCCATCGTCAGCCAGCGCAAGGTCTCCCTTCAGGTCCAGGATCGCCAAAACGAGGTGATCGGGCGCATGCAGAGCCAGGTCAGCGTCTTCCAGATCAAGCTGCTGGGCTATGGCGTCGGCTTCGTCGTCCTGGTGCTGGCGCTGGCGTGGCTGATGCGGCGGCACATGCATTCGGAATCCACGCTCAGGGTGGCCAACCAGCAACTCCTCGAACTGACCAGCAATCTGGTCGCGGCACGCGACGCGGCACTCCGCTCCAGTCAGGCCAAGTCCAACTTTCTTGCCAATGTCAGCCACGAATTGCGGACGCCGCTCAACGCCATCCTGGGATTCTCGGAAGCACTGGGCAGCGGCATCTTCGGCAGGCTGGGGGAGCGGCAGGCCGAATACATCGGCGACATCCATCTTTCCGGCAAGCGGCTGCTGGCGCTGATCAACGACATCCTCGACCTGTCGAAGCTGGAAGCAGGCAAGATGGAGATGCGGGAGGAACTGGTCGACCTGAGCCGGGTCGCGGCCGATGCGGCGCGCGACCTGCGCGAAGCCTCCCGCGCGGCCGACGTTTCCATCGAACTGGACCTTCCGCCCACGCTGAGCGTGCTTGGCGACCAGTTGCGCCTGCGGCAGGTGATCGACAATCTGCTGTCCAATGCCGTCAAATTCACGCCGCCCGGCGGGCTGATCGGCCTGTCGGTCAAGCGGCAGCCGGACGGCGGCACCCTGATCGTCGTGACCGATACGGGTGTCGGCATCCCGGCCTGCGACCTGGGGCGCGTCTTTCAGCCGTTCGAACAGTCGGACAGCCATCTGGCCCGCAAGAGCCAGGGCACCGGCCTTGGCTTGCCGCTGGTCCGCCAGCTGGTGGAACGTCACGGCGGCACCGTCCGCATGTCGAGCGAGACCGGTGTCGGCACCGAAGTCGTCATCGAACTGCCGGCGGAGCGCACCCTGCGCACCGACTACGTCCGGTCGATCGGCTGACGGAAAGTCTTAAGGCGCCACCGCGTTACGAATAGTCCACGCTACGAATAGTCGGCCAGCGACCGGGCAGGCGGCTGCGACGGCTCATGGACCTCCGCCGTCAGCAAGGCTTCGACCAGGGCTGAGTCCGGGTCGCGATATGCGACATGCATCTCGTCCGACAGGGATTTCAGCCTAAGTCCTTCCCTGGACAGGCAAAGCTCCAGGCTCTGCGCGCTGTGCAGCCGGATATGGCCGTTGCGCGGCCGGGCGTACCACCAGCCCAGCCGCAATTCGGCGATATCCGCCGGCTGCAACAGGGTGCTGAGCAGGAGCGCGCCGTCCGCCGCCACGTGCCGGGCAAGGTCGGCGAACAAGGCGCGCTGGTCGGGGACATGTTCGATGACCTCGAAACAGGTGACGAGGTCGAAGGTTTTACCCGGTGTCAGCGGGTTGTCGCCATAGAATGGATCGTAGGAGACGATGTTCTGAAACCCACGCCCTCGCAGCATCCTCGCCATCAGGCCGTCGCCGCCGCCCCAATCCAGGATCGTCATACCCGACCCGAACTCCCCCACCATGTCGCCGATCATCGCGGAGTTGCGCGCCGGCCTGTCATAGGTGAAGGGAGGGTCCGCCAGAACATAGTCGTCGTTATAGATGCGTTCCTGAAAATCGACGTCGGTCCAGTCATCCAGACAGGCGGTCCAGATATGCCCGCAACTATTGCACGAGCAATAATTAAGCATTACTCCCGTGTTGTGAAACATGCGACGACCTTCGAAGGCGTCGTTGCAACTTTCACCAAGATCGATAAGACCGATGGAAGTACCAAGACCGGAGCAGCAGGGACAAAGGCGCGCGAGCAAGAAACACCCCAGTGTGTAGGAAGCATTGCTATTCGATGTCTCAACAACTGGACACCGTTTTATTGTTCACCCAATCGATTTGTTTCAACAGGTTTTGGAATAAAGTGCAACTCCGCGATAGGGAATATGACCGCTGGAGCACCTCTTAATTTGACGCCCGCCTCAATAATGTTTCAGATACATACTTTCGTACACAAGGCTTTCCATGCTTGACGACGCCGAACTGGCTGACGGCATTGCCCAGGCGCGAGAGCGCCGGCGTCTCGCAAGCCTGCTGGACGTACGAAGAATTTATCTGGAACCAGCCGTCCACGCCCATCCACGCGGGCGCGAAATCCTCGCCCGGTTTCCCGGCGCGGAACTGATCGAGGTGGCGAGCCACTGGCGCATTCCCGACCTGTTCGGAAACGAGGGCGCCGCCCGCGACTGGGTGCGGAACAAGCGCACGGTGCTCGTGCTGGGCGTCAAGAAGGCGATGACCATCAGGCCGAACGGCCGCTCGGCCGACTACATAGCGCCGGGAGCCAGCAACGGCTGCGCGCTGGCTTGCGTCTACTGTTATGTTCCGCGCCGTAAAGGGTTCGCCAACCCGATCACGACCTTCGTCAATATCGGCCAGATCTGCGCCGCGATCGAGCGGCACGCCCTGAAGCTGGGACCCCGGAGGGAGCCGGGGCAGACCGATCCCCACCGTTGGGTCTACGATGTCGGGGAGAACGGCGACGCCTCGGTCGATGACCTGATCAGCGGCAATGTCCGCGACCAGATCGAGCTGTTCAGGCGGCTGCCCAATGCCAAGGGGAGCTTCGCCACCAAATACGTCAACCGCGACCTGCTGGCCCACGATCCGAAGGGCGGCATGCGCATCCGCTTCAGCATGCTGCCGCACCGTCCCGCCAAGCTGCTCGACGTCCGCAGCAGTCCGATGGGCGAGCGCATCCGCGCGGTCGAGGATTTCGTCCGGGCCGGCTGGGAGGTTCACCTGAACTTCAGCCCGGTGGTGGTCTATGACGGCTGGACCGCCGACTACATCCGCCTGTTCCAGGAGTTGAACGACACCCTGTCACCGGCCGCCAAGGCTCAGGCGAAGGCGGAAGTCATCTTCCTGACCCACAACGCCGATCTGCACGACGTCAATCTGGAATGGCACCCGAAGGCTGAAGACATGCTCTGGTCGCCCCGCCTTCAGGAAACGAAGCGCTCAGAGAACGGGCAGGAAAACCTGCGGTACCGAGCCGCGCTGAAAGGGCGGATGGTCCGCATGTTTCTGGATCTCATGGCGGAACACCTGCCATGGTGTCCGGTCCGGTACGCGTTCTGATGCTGGTTTACACCAGTCCAGCCCGTTGCCGCAGTACCGGCTGTCAGGCCGACATCTTCAGCATCGGAAGCTCGTCGATCGAAGCCTGCGCCTTCAGCTTTTCCTGATAGGCGTTCCACAGCGGCCGGATCGCATCCAGGCATTCGCTGACGTGGCTGGAGTGGGTCTGCTTAAGCAGGCGATCTCGCGCATCGGCGTATTCGGCATGAATTTGCTCGAACGAGGAAGACATGGCAAGTCCAAGGGTCGGTGAAGGATGCCCCTGATCTTGAGCGATACATGTTGATGAGAGGTTAAAGCGCTTCTATCTCTAAAGTATAAGGTGCTAGGAATGCCATGAAATTCAATCCATTTCAGTATCTGGTGCTACCATTTCATTTGGCTAATTAATGGGCAATGCATTGTTTGAAAGCACACAAACCCGACCCTTGATTCTGACACTCAAAATGGACCGGGAATCCTTCAGCCGGTTCGAAGGGCTGCGTCAGGCGCACTTCCCGCCGCACCGCAATTTCATCCCGGCGCACCTGACCCTGTTCCACCACCTGCCGGGACACGATCCCGGCGGCATCGCCGCCGATATCGCGGAAGTTCTCCGCACCCGCGCCCCCGTCCGCCTCCACGCCACCGGCCTGCGCTTCCTCGGACGCGGAGTGGCATACGCCTTCGACGCTCCCGACTTGACGGCGCTAAAGAACGAGCTTGCCTCCCACTGGGCCACTTCGCTGACTCCCCAAGACCGTCAGCCCTTCCGCCCGCATGTCACGATCCAGAACAAAGCCGATCCCGACGAAGCCCGCCGACTGCAACAGCGTCTCGAAGCCGGGTTCCAGCCCTTCGAGGTGACAGGGGAAGGGCTTCTGCTCTGGCGCTATCTCGGCGGCCCGTGGGAACCCCTGGGCGACTTCCCTTTCGGCGGGCTATAACGCCGCCATTACCAGCTCTAATTCTGAACGGACAATCCCGTTCACGACGATCAATCCCTCGTCCGATCAGGCATCTCTATCGCATCGCGCTCATCAACGGTCGGTGGCTTGGGCATGGCACGTAGAGATGTTACCGCCTCCTTCAGGCTCCCGCGAGACGCGAAGACAGTAATCTCATTGACTAACTGCTTGGTCTCCAACGCGATGCTCGTGTCCGCATAGGCGATATCCGCCGGAGTGCTAAACGCTTGGCAGTTGCCGGACTTGAACAGGCGTGTGCGTGGCATGTCCGAAAATCCTTCTAAGTCTATTCGAGCAGTAACCGACCTCATCGACTTTGATCGGGGCCGACTGTGCCGTCACCACATGTATATACATGACCCTGTGTATCGGCGGCACTGGCCATTATCGAACGAGGCACCCATTCCCCGACCGGAGGAACAAACCTCCCCTCCGCTGTTGATATCTCCAAACAGCGGCGGCCTGCGAACCCCGTCCGCTGATCATGTCGGAGGGAGGTTGCAAGATGAAAAATTCCATGTTGGCAGGGCTGGCGGCGGCGGGTGTGTTGCTGTCCCCGGCATTCCTTTCCCACGAAGCTCGGGCGCAGACTCAAGCACAAGCTCCGGTCAGTTACGTTCAGCCACTCTCGCCGCAGGCCCAGAAGGAGGTCCAGCGGCACTTGAAGGAGCTTGGCGTTTACTCCGGGGCCGTGGACGGTATCTGGGGGCGCGACAGTCAGGAAGCGCTGGAACGATTCCAGCAGACGCGCGGGCTTCAGGTCACCAGCAACCTCAATCAGGCGACGCTCGCCACCATGGGGCTGAAGCCCGCCGAGCTGCTATCGCTCGGCGACCAGACCGGAGCGATGGCCGGGCGCGACGTGCAGGGCAGGGCGCTGAACGCCGAGGCCGTCCGCACCATCCAGGGCCGGCTGAAGCAGATCGGCCTGTATTCCGGCGATGCGGACGGCATCTGGGGCGACAGCACGCAGGCGGCGCTGGAGCGTTTCCAACGCGACCGGGGTCTTCAGGTCAGTGGCCGCCTAGACCCGAACACGCTGACGACCATGGGTCTGGACAGCAACGTCGTGCTTGCCCAGACCCGCTGAATTCAAACGGTCGAAGGCTGCCTCAGCCCCGGCCGATGAACGGCATCTTGGTCGCCATCACGGTGATGAACTGGACGTTGGCGTCCAATGGCAGGCTCGCCATGTAGACGACGGAACTCGCCACGTGGCGCGGGTCCATCCTCGGCTCCGGCTTGA
>DASQKT010000645.1:0-7024 GCA_035630415.1 Skermanella sp. | reverse complement strand
CCCATGTCGGCGAACAGTTCATAGCGCGGCGTGGCATCGTAAATGTTGCCGGTCAATTTGGGAAAGAAGCCGAATGCGTGATCCAGGTCGAAGCCATAGGCACGCACGATTGCTTCCGCGAGATCGTAGAGCGTCCGGTCGCCCGGAAGTTCGATGTCCCGGTAAAGCTTCGGCTCCAGCGAAACGCGAAAGATGCAGGTTGCGGTTTCAGCCATCGTTACCCTCTTATCCACAGTGATCCCCATTTTCGTGCCAGGGACGGTGCTGTTGTCGGAATGCACCGTCCGTTATTCGGTGATGATGTCGAAAAGCCTGCGCGCGTTTCATATCGGTGGTCATCCGGCCGGAGCTTGTCCCGAAGTTATGTTGATAGCTAATGATTGCATTCGCGTGTATTGTCGACCGGGAACACAGCGGCAGCGACCGGAAAGGCTTTCCGGATTTGCCATGGTTCACGCCGACGATACAACTTGGCTTCTCATGAAATCAGCCTATGCAGTCTCGTGATCTTCCCTCCAGAAGAAAACTGCGGTCTCTTTTCGAATTCTGGCGGTCGCGACTCGAACAAGGCCGACTGCCCAGGCGCACAGACTTCAGCCCTGAGGAATTCCAACCCTGGATGGGAAACATCGGGATCGTCGGAGTCGAGCGCGACTCCGGAGTCGAGCGCGACTCCGGAGTCGAGCGCGCCCCGCTCCGGTTCCGCTTGCGTCTGATCGGGCTGGAAATCGTCGCCTATGACGGGGCCGATTTCACCGGACGCTATCTGGACGAAGTCCTGAAGCCACCCGTGGACAAGGTCGTGCTGCGTCAGTACGAGGACTGCGCCGAATCGGGCCGCCCCATGGCGTTCAGCTACCGGACTTCGGGATTCGGACGATTCGAAGCCGGCATCGACAAGCTGTTCCTGCCGTTCTCCGACGATGGCGCGACGGTATCGCACATCTTCATATGCCTCTACGCGTCCTTCATCGATCCGTGGTCGAACGAACGGGCGACCATCCAGGACTACGAACGGGACGGCGGGACCGTCGCCTTCGATCCCTCGGAACTCTGACGATCCTTCGGAACCGGACCTCAAAAATCTTGGCCGCAAAAACGAAGCGCCGGGCTCCGCCGCCCCTGATGGAACGGAAGAACCCGGCGCATCATGCAGCCGGCGCTATACGCGTGGATCAGAAGTCCAGGCGCGTGCCGAGGATGAAGACATAGCCTTCGTTGCTGACTGAGGCGGTGTTGGGAGCGGCGCGGAGTTCCTCGTCGATGTACATGAACTCCGTCTGGACGACCAGCCCAGGCGCCAGGGTGTAGGCGGCGCCGACACCGTAGGCTTGGTAGTCGCTGGCATAGGTGCCGCCGGCGCCCTTGTAGCCCTCGGCATCCATGTAGCTGGCGCCGACCGCGACGGGTCCGGCGGTGTAGCTGATGCCGGCGTGCCAGACCGACTGGTCGGCGCCGGTGCTGCCGGTCGTCACGTTGAAGTCGTCGGCATCGACATAGCCGCCGCCGAACAGGAAGCCGCCGAAGCCGACCTGGGCGCCGACGTTCCAAGCCGTGAAGTCTTCCAGCTCGGTGCCCGCCACCGCGTCGCCCTTGCCGCTGGCGCTCGACACGGTGGCGCCCAAGGCCACCGAGAAGCCGGAGAACTCACCGGTATAGTTGACGCCGCCCTCGAGCCAGTCCTTGTAGCCGACCGTATCCTTGAACTGGACGACGTTCTGCGCCTGGCTGTCGCTTTCCGGCGTATAGCTGATGCCGGCCTGGAAGCCCGCGAAGCGCGGGGTCAGGTACATGGCCTTGGTCGCATCGCCCGAGTTGGGGATGTGGATGCCGAAGGCGGGCTGACCGCCGAAGTCGAGGCCCGAAACCGGGTCCGTCACCGCCGCGAAGTCGCCGTAGTCGCCGTCGATCTGCTCGATGCCGACCAGCGGGGCATAGATCTTCAGGGTGTCGGCGGCGCCGTCGAAGTCGCCCAGTTCGATACGGCCCCAGGTGCCGCCCAGATAGACCGAAGCCTCGTCGGTGCCGACGCCGGTCGCACCCCCGCCGCCAGTGCTGTTTTGCAGCTCGATCTTGGCGCCGTAAAGGAGGCCGTTGTCGGCCTTGCCGTCGGCACGGACGACGATTTCGGTCTCGAGTTCGAACTCGCGGTTGGTACGGTTCGATGAGTCGTCGTCGTAGAAACCTGCGAAGAACTCAGTGTAACCGCCCAGGGACACGGTGATCTGTGCCTGTGCAACCGACGCGAACAGCATACCGCCGGCAAGCGCGGTACCAGTGAGAAGGATACGCTTCATGTGTCTGCCCCGTCCAAAATTTGTTATCCCGTCGCGGCCATTGAGTTTATTACTTCCGCGCCGGTCGCCTTATTGATGCGCAATATCGAAAAATCTAAAAGTCTGAATTTTCGTGACATTCTAAAATCCGGGTATTCGTGATTAATTGGTAACATAATTCTATTGAGTTATTTCTTATGGAGTAATAGAACGCTTGTTCAGACCATAAGTCATAATTGACTTAATGTATATTACCTGATCCGGGTCAGTTATATGCGGGTCACGGCGTTTGACAGCCGAGCCGCCGACGCGTCATATTCCAGGGAAACCAGAGGCCTGACCGAGCCATGCATCGCTTTGCAAATCCCGCCCGTTTCCTGCGGATATCCAACGTCGTCCTGCCCTGGGCGGCGGGCGCCACCGTCGTCCTGATGATCGCCGGGCTGTATCTGTCGCTGGTCGCGTCGCCGGCCGACTATCAGCAGGGCGACACGGTGCGGATCATGTATATCCACGTGCCCTCGGCCTGGATGGCGCTATTCATCTATACCAACATGGCGGTCGCGGCCGCCGTCGGACTGGTCTGGAAGCACCCGCTGGCCGACCTTTTCACCAAGGCCGCGGCACCCGTCGGCGCCGGTTTCACGGCGCTCTGCCTGATAACGGGCAGCCTGTGGGGCGAGCCGATGTGGGGGACGTGGTGGGTCTGGGACGCCCGGCTGACGAGCGTCCTGATCCTGTTCTTCCTGTATCTAGGCTACATGGCGCTGGTGAACGCCTTCGATGATCCGACCAGGGGCGCCAAGGCCGGCGCGATCCTGGTCCTGGTCGGCGTGGTCAATGTGCCCATCATCAAGTTCTCGGTCGATTGGTGGAACACGCTGCACCAGCCCGCCAGCGTCGTCCGCATGGGCGGCCCGAGCATCGACCCCAGCATGCTGTGGCCGCTCCTGATAATGGGCTTCGCCTTCACCGCGTATTTCGTGACGGTCGTCCTGCTGCGCGTGCGCAGCGAGATCGCCGCCCGCAAGATCCAGACCCTGCGCCTGACACAGGCGCAGGGCTAGTGGCGCAGGGGTAAAATGGGCAGGCGCCGCTTGGCGCTTGCCCGTCAGATGCCGGCCATCAGATGCTCGGATCGAAAGACCTGCTGCGACTCGTACGCGACGCATAACGGCCCCCGCCGATCACCACCGCCGCCAGCACGCCAAGCCCGGCGACCGCCGCAACCGTCGCCAGCGGATGCATCGCCGCCGTCGTATAGGCGCTGTGCTCGCGCACCAGCGCATGACGGCCGCTCCGGTCGCGTCCGCCCCGGAAAGCGTGATACAGGTTGTCGCTGGAACGGCGCAGCGGACCGCCGGCCTTCTGCAAGCCGGGCAGCATCGCTTCCATGATCCGGTCGGTCAGGCGCGGCGCCACGCGCTCCGACAGGGAGATCAGCTTGCCGGCTCCCCCGACGATCAGGTCGCGCGTCGGATGCGCGGCCGTGTGCAGAACAGCGCGGGCGACGACCTCCGGCGCATAGACCGGCGGCGGGTTGAGCGGCTCGGCGTTGGTCAGGCTGCGGGCATGCTCCTCGAACATGGTGTCGATCGCGGCGGGTTTGATCAGCGTGACCGATACGGGCGCTCCTTCCGCCTCCAACTCCATGCGGAACGCATTGGTGAAGCCCTGGACCGCGTGTTTGGACGCGCAGTAGGCCGCCTGGAGTGGGATCGACCGGTCCGACAGGACGCTGCCCAGGTTGATCAGCGCGCCGCCGTGGCGGCTCAGATGGGTGGCGGCGATGCGAGAGCCGATCACGACGCCCCAGTAATTGGTCTCGAACAGCCGGCGCTGGTCCTCCAGCGGCGTGTCCTGCACCTTGCCGTAGATCGAGACGCCGGCATTGTTGATCCAGGTGTCGAACCCGCCGAACTCGCGCAAAGTCGTCTCCGCGACCGCCATCATGGCGTCCTCGTCGGCGGCGTCCGCCACGACGAAGATCGCTTCGCCGCCGTCGCGGCGGATATCCGTCTCGACCTCCCGAAGCGCCTTTTCGTCGCGCCCGACCAGCACGAGTCGCGCGCCGCGCTTGGCCGCCATCTTCGCCGTGACGAGGCCGATGCCGCTGGTGGCGCCGGTGATGACGATGATCTGGTCTTCGACGGGTTTCAGATGCACGCGCATGGGGTGCCTTTCGATGATGCGGGCAGGGGCGCCGTGATGCTTCCACGGCTTTCTCCGTCGCGCCAACAGCGTCAAGGCCGGGCGGTTCCCCCTGTCAGGTTCCCGAGT
This sequence comes from Skermanella sp., assembly GCA_035630415.1. GTDB lineage: Bacteria > Pseudomonadota > Alphaproteobacteria > Azospirillales > Azospirillaceae > Skermanella. Next base: position 2,468 of record DASQKT010000645.1, on the reverse strand, counting down.
GTGACCAGCGGCCCGCCTTGTTTACCATCTGCCGCGCTGTCATATTGGCCGCAGGCGGCCGGGCAAACGATCGGGCAGTGGTGTGCAAGTGATTCGCATCGGGGCGACACATGCGGCAAGGCGTCGCGATAGCGTGTCCCACCGGTATGCAGAGCCAAATAGACAATAGACCGAACGGGGCACTTTGCCCTTTATTCGGCGCATTCTGGTGGGAGGACTTGCTGGTGCGAGGACTGGCGGAGTGGACGGCGGACGGGATCGACCGGCCGGGCGTCGTGCTGAGGATCATCTGGCGGGACAATGGCTGAGTTCTTTTCGATGGGCGGCTACGCCGCCTATGTCTGGCCGGCCTACGGCATCGCGGCGGTCATTCTGGTGACGATGCTGATCGTCAGCCTGCGCGGCCTGCGCCGGCATGAAGCGCTGCTGAAAACACTGGAGACGAGCCGGCCGCGCCGGAGGGAGCGGAGCCGACGCGCTCCCGCGTCCGCATCCGGGACGGTGCCGGCGGCTGAAGGACACGAAGGATGACCCGCAAGAAACGCCGCCTCTATATGCTGGGACTGGCCCTGCTCGGCCTCGGCACCGCCACCGCCCTGGCCCTGACCGCGTTCGAGGACAATCTGGTCTTCTTCTACAGCCCCTCCGATATCGCGGCCCAGCATGTCGGCGAGCGCAATTTCCGGCTGGGCGGCCTGGTCGAGGAGAACAGCGTCAAGCGGCTGCCCGACGGCCTGACGATCGAGTTCCGCGTCACCGACACCGCGCAGACCGTCCCCGTGACCTATTCCGGCATCGTCCCGGACCTGTTCCGCGAAGGTCAGGGCGTCGTCGCTGAAGGCCGGATGCGGCCCGACGGCGTCTTCGTCGCCCGCGAGGTGCTGGCGAAGCACGATGAGAACTACATGCCGCCGGAAGTGGCCGATGCGCTCAACCGCGCCGGCGCTCCGCAGCACGCGACGAAATCGCTCGCCGAACCGGTGTCCAAGACGGCCAAGGAATAGCGCCATGATCCCCGAAATCGGCCATTACGCCCTCGTCCTCGCCCTGTTCCTGGCGCTGGTGCAGTCGGTCATCCCCCTCGTGGGGGCGGCGCGCGGCGACGTGGCCTGGATGGACGTGGCGAAACCCGCGGCGGTCGGCCAGTTCGCCATGATCCTCGCCAGCTTCCTGGCGCTGACATATGCCCATGTAGTGTCCGACTTCAGCGTGCTGAACGTCGTCCAGAACAGCCACTCGATGAAGCCGATGCTCTATAAGGTGGCGGGCGTCTGGGGCAATCACGAGGGATCGATGGTCCTGTGGGTGCTGATCCTGGCCCTGTTCGGCTGTGCCGTAGCATTGTTCGGCCGCAATCTGCCGCCGACCCTGAAGGCCCGCGTGCTGTCGGTCCAGGCGATGATTGGCGTCGGTTTCCTGCTGTTCATCATCGCCACCAGCAATCCCTTCACCCGAGTCGATCCGGCGCCGCTGGACGGCACCGACCTCAACCCGCTGCTCCAGGACCCCGGTCTGGCGTTCCACCCGCCGTTCCTCTACTTCGGTTATGTCGGCTTCTCGATGGCGTTCTCCTTCGCCGTGGCTGCCCTGATCGAAGGCCGCATCGACCCCGCCTGGGCGCGCTGGGTGCGGCCCTGGACGCTGGCCGCCTGGGCCGGCCTGACCCTGGGCATCGCCCTTGGATCGTGGTGGGCCTATTATGAACTCGGCTGGGGCGGCTGGTGGTTCTGGGACCCGGTCGAAAACGCCTCCTTCATGCCATGGCTGGCGGGGACGGCGCTGCTGCACTCGGCGATCGTGGTGGAGAAGCGCGACGCGCTGAAGAGCTGGACTGTCCTGCTCGCCATCCTGACCTTCGTGCTGTCGCTGATCGGGACCTTCCTGGTGCGCTCCGGCGTGCTGACCTCGGTCCATGCCTTCGCGGTCGATCCGGCGCGCGGCGTCTTCATCCTGCTGCTGCTGTCGGTCGCAACCATCGGAGCATTGCTGCTCTACGCAATCCGTGCGCCGTCGATGAAGATGGGCGGGCTGTTCGCACCGATCAGCCGTGAAGGCGCACTGGTGCTGAACAACCTGCTGCTGTCAACCGCGACCGCCACCGTCTTCCTCGGGACGCTGTACCCGCTGTTCCTGGATGCGATCGACGCCGGCAAGGTTTCGGTCGGACCGCCGTTCTTCAACTCGACCTTCATCCCGCTGATGGTTCCCCTGATCGCCGCTATGTCCTTTGGGCCGCTGATGGCCTGGAAGCGCGCCGATCTGGCCGGCGCCCTGTCACGCCTGAAGTTCGCGGCCGTCCTGACCGTGATCTGCGTGCTGGGTGCCCTGTACGCGTATCAGGGCGGCCCGGTGCTGGCGCTGCTGGGCGTCGCGATGGCGGCCTGGGCCTTCTTCGGCGCGCTCGCCGAGTTCGCCGACCGCATCCGCCTGTTCCGGGCACCGCTGGGCGAGAGCCTGCGCCGGGCGGG
>DASQKT010000644.1:0-4756 GCA_035630415.1 Skermanella sp. | reverse complement strand
CAACTACACCCAGGTCGTGGCCGGCAACGTCGCGACCGCCGAGGCCGCCAAGGCGCTGATCGGCGTCGGCGTCGATGCCGTCAAGGTCGGCATCGGTCCCGGCTCGATCTGCACGACCCGCATGGTCGCCGGCGTCGGCGTCCCGCAGTTGACCGCAGTCATGGACGTGGTCGAGGAATGCCATCGCCAGGGCATCCCCGTCGTCAGCGACGGCGGCATCAAGTATTCGGGTGATCTTGCCAAGGCGATAGCCGGCGGCGCCGATTGCGCGATGTTGGGCAGCCTCTTCGCCGGCACCGACGAGAGCCCCGGCGAGGTCATCCTGTTCCAGGGCCGCAGCTACAAGAGCTATCGAGGCATGGGGTCGGTCGGCGCCATGGCGCGCGGCTCGGCCGACCGCTACTTCCAGCAGGAAGTGCGCGACACCATGAAGCTGGTCCCGGAAGGCGTCGAAGGCCGGGTGCCCTACAAGGGGCCGGTCGGCGGCGTGGTTCATCAGCTTGTCGGCGGCCTGAAAGCCGCAATGGGCTACACCGGCAACCGGACAATTCCCGAGATGCAGAAGAACTGCAACTTCGTCAAGATCACCAATGCCGGGCTGCGCGAAAGCCACGTCCACGACATCATGATCACCAACGAAGCTCCGAACTACCGCCGCGACCTGTAATACCACCGGCATTCGGAGTTTACTCGGGCGCAGATTTGTTGGGCCTCGGCCCAACAATTTGTAACTGGTCCTGCCGACGAAGCAATCTCAGCGCCTTGAAACGCGATAAGCGCCGTCGGAAGCGTAATGCCTGCTCCCGACCGCGCTTATCGCGTTTTTTACGCCGCCTGTGACGGCCCGCCCACGCTCTGCTCTTCCAACACTTCGACCGTGAACCCGCGCGACGGCGGATAACGGGTCGCAGCCTTGTGGATCGCGCGCTTCTGGTTCGTCGCCCAGACCAAAAAACGCATGCTGCCCGTCCAGTTTTCGTGGCCTTCGTCGCCCTTTGCCTCGGGCAGCAAGCCTCCCGGCCCGGAGATGTTCAGGATCCAGGGGTGATCCTCCGGCAGGCGCCGCTCATCCAGAACGACCAGCCTGTTGTCCGCGCGCTTGACCGACCCGACCCGCTCCCCGAGCGCCTTCGCCTCGACCTCAAGCCGTTCGACCAGCAGTTCGCTGTCCTTCAGCTTGTGCTTGCTGACCCTGGCCGCTTTGGCGAGTTCGCGTATCGAGACGACCTGAAGGATCTTGTCTTTATGCAGGTTGGCAATACGGCGACGGGCGATCTGCACCCGGTCGAGCGCGAACCGGAACCCCATCAGAATGCCAAGATAGCCGGTGAAGAACGACAGGATATACGTCGTGATCATGCGGCACTTCCCTCCGCGTTCTGCGGAGCGTCTTCGGGTTCGATCATCTCTATCACGACGAATCCCAGGCTTATCGGGAACCGGGCATTGAGGCTGCTCTTGGCTTCGGCCAGAGTGCTCGCCCAGATGTCGATGTTCTGCGGCCGGGTCCAGCTGTTGTCCAGGAGCCCGTGAGTGCGTCCCTCGCGGATCGCGGTCTGAACATGCCGGTTGATCATCACCGCCTTGAAATGGTGATGCCCTGGACGGTGATGTCCTACGAACCTGATATATTCGTCGTCTCGACTCTCCAGCGCCTTGAGTTGCCGGTGGAGGTCATCGATCTTCCGTTCGACGTTCCGGCGCCGCGCCTCGCTCTGACCCAGTGACAGCCTGAGGCGAGCGCATCTTTGCGAGAATGCCGGGATCAGCGGCGCGCGGCGCTTTAACTTGGCTTGGAGGTCCTTGGCCTCCATGCTGTCCAGTATCAGCCTCGCCCAAATCTCTCCGCCCATGCGGGCACCGAAATATCCCAGCGTTCCGGCGATGCCGGCAATCAGCAGATCAGTCATTATGTCAACCGGCGACATGCCTTGAACACCGCTACATCGTATCGAAAATCATTGTCGGCAGGGTGCTGCAATATACCATGCGCCCCTATGTCCTTCTACCACTATGGAGGTAGTTTGGTACTCGGGCAATACACTATCGAAGCTTCCTGACGCCGCACCCCCTGGGGCAGTCGGGACGATGCCGCACGTCCGGACCTATGAGGCGGCGTTTTCGCCGCCGCAGCGCTGTCCTGCCGATGAAAGCTGTTGCGCGGCGGCGATTAATCGCCCATGTCACACCTTCATGTAAGTTTGGACGCAAGTTCGCCCCCGTGCATTGAGCAGAGACCAGATGACCCCCGGCGCCCGCCTTCAAGCCGCCATCGAACTCCTCGACGAGGTGGAGGTGACGCCGCGTCCGGCAGATGCCGTGATCAGCGCCTTCTTCCGTGCCCGTCGCTTCATCGGCGCCAAGGACCGCGCCGCCGTCGCCGAAACCGTCTACGGCGTCCTGCGCCGCCACGCGCGCCTGCGCTGGTGGTTCACCCATGCCGGCGGCTTTCCTATAAACGCCCGGACCTTGCTGATCGCCGACCAGATCCTTGCCCAGGGCCGGCCCGCCGATCACCTCGACAACCTGTTCAGCGGTGGCCGCTTCGCCCCGGCGGAGTTCTCGGCCGGCGAGATCAAGCTGGCGAACAAGCTTGAAGGCCATACGCTCGACCATCCGGACATGCCGGAGCAGGTCCAGGTCGAATGCCCGGATTGGGCGGCGGGCCTCCTCCGCGAGTTCCTCGGCGACCGCTTCGTGCCGGAGCTTGCGGCTCTGCTCGACCCGGCCCCGCTCGACCTCCGCGTCAATACCGTCAAGGGCGGCCGGGACGCGGCCATCGCCGCACTCGCCTCCGCCGGGATCGAAGGCGAGCCGACTCGCTGGTCGCCCTTCGGCGTCCGGATTTACGGCCGTCCGCCGCTGGCATCGACCGACGCCTTCAAGGCCGGCCTGGTCGAGATCCAGGACGAGGGCTCGCAGCTCATCGGGCTGCTGACCGACGCCAAGCCCGGACATCAGGTCGTGGATTTCTGCTCCGGCGCCGGTGGCAAGGCGCTCGCCATCGCGGCGGGCATGCAGAACAAGGGCCGGCTGGTCGCTTGCGACGTGCTGGAGAAGCGCCTGAAGCGGGCCGCCGAGCGGTTCCGCCGGGCAGGTCTCCACAACATCGAGACTCGCCCGCTCACCAGCGAGCGTGACCCCTGGGTCAAGCGCCACAAGGGCAAGTTCGACCGGGTCCTCGTTGACGCTCCCTGCACCGGCACGGGAACGTGGCGGCGCAATCCCGATAGCCGGTGGCGGCTGCTGGGACCGGGCCTCGAGGAATTGCTGAAGCTTCAGCACAGCATCCTGGACAGTGCGGCCCGTCTGGTCAAACCGGGTGGCCGGCTGATCTACGCGACCTGTTCGCTGCTGCCGCAGGAGAACGAGCGTCAAATCGACGCATTCCTCGCGGCTCATCCCGACTTCACGGTGAAGCCGGTGGACGATCTTTGGGAACAGGCAGTCGGGACCGCAAGCCCCGGCACCGGTCCTTATATGCGGCTGTCTCCGGCACGGCATGGGACGGACGGCTTCTTCGCAGGCGTAATGGAGCGCGGGAGCGCTGTGGAATGATCGGGCGGATCCGGCGTGCGCGGCTCGAAGATGCCGCTGCGGTGGCATATGTGCATGTAGCGGGATGGCGCGAGACCTATCCCGGCATCGTGCCGGCCCGCACGCTGGCATCGATGGACGTGTTCAGCCGGACCCGCTACTGGGCGCAGGTGCTGGACAACAAGCGGAACCGCACCGATATCTTTCTGGCCGAGATGCCGATAGACGGCGAAGTCCGGGTGATCGGGTTCGGCGTCAACGGTCCGGAACAGGTCGGACTGACCGATTACTCCGGTGAATTCCATGCCCTCTATGTCCTCAAGGTCGGGCAGGGGCAGGGGTTGGGCACACGGCTGATGACGACCATGGCTGCGGCCATGACCCTGCGCGGCATGACCGCCGCCTCCGTCTGGGCCTTGCGGGACAATTGGAAGGCGCGGCGTTTCTATGAGAAAATGGGCGGCAAGCTGGTCAGCGACCGGCCCCTCAGTTTCGATGGAACGCAGGTCATGGAAGTAGCCTATGGCTGGGGCGATATCACGCCGTTGGCGCGGCGGAGCGAGGAGGTATGGCGCTGATAAGGCGCGCCCGCGCGGATGACGCTGCGGGAATAGCGCAGGTCCACGTGGCAAGCTGGCGCAGCACCTATCCGGGGATGGTGCCGGACAGCTACCTGCTCGGCCTCTCGACCGACGCCTATACCGAGCGCTGGCGCGCCATCCTCAGCGATCATGGCCGCATCCATGCCAGCTTCGTCGCGGCCGAACCGCCCTACGGCGTGATCGGTTTCGCCTCGTGCGGGACCCAGCGCACCCGGATCGAAGGTTTCGGCGGCGAGTTCTACGGGCTTTATCTCTATGATTACGCCCAGGGTCACGGAATCGGCCGGCTGCTGATGGCCGCCATGGCGGCAGAGCTGGTCAATTACGGCATGAACTCCGCCGTCGTCTGGGTCCTTCACAACAATCCGTCGCGCTGGTTCTACGAACGGCTCGGCGGCGTCCGTCTCGCCGAGAAGCCGGTCGGATTCGCCGGTGCTACCCTGACGGAGGTCGCCTATGGCTGGCGCGACCTCGCCCCGCTGGCGCGATTGTCGGCGGACCCGCCCGTGCGCTAGAACACCCCATTCCCAGATCGCCCCATTCAATGCTTGAAGCGAGTTTGACATGACTGCCCCTCTCTCCCCCGCCCTGACAGCCGATCGCGTTCTCATCCTGGA
>DASQKT010000643.1:0-12997 GCA_035630415.1 Skermanella sp. | reverse complement strand
CTGGGTTCAAATCATCATGTATGTCTGCATCTGCCACGGATTTAATGAGAAGAAGGTCAAGCAGGCGCTCTCCCAGGGCGTTTGCACCGCAGCGGGCTTCTTCAACTGCATGGGCTGCAAGCCCCAGTGCGGGAAATGCGTACCCTATGTCCGTCAGATGGTCGCCGATCATCGTAAGACGATGACTTGCGCCAACACCTGCTAGCCGCCTGAAGAAGCCGCTATCGCCGCCGAGTAAGTTTCCGCGACCAGTCCTCCCGCTTCTGGACACCGCAAACCGCCTTGTTTTAGACGGCCTTTGCCGGAACAGGCGCCACGACCCCGGCCTGCCGGTGCCATGGCGCTCCCGATCCGGTCATGCAACCCTTGAGAGCTTGAATCGTTCCTCCGCGATGCGGTCAGCCGCGACATTTGTCGGGACTCCTTCCGCATCCGCCCTGTTGAAGATCATCATCAGCGTGTCGTGGATACGGTCCACATGGGCGAACGCCGCCGCACGGTCATAGCCCGTGCCGGACGGACCGAACTCGTGGCTGATGTTGATGACGCCGCCGGCGTTGATGACGTAGTCGGGCGCATACAGGATGCCGCGCGCAGCCAGGGATGCCCCATGACGGTTCTCGGCAAGCTGATTGTTGGACGAGCCCGCCACGACGGTCACCTTCAGTCGGGGCAGGGTATTGTCGTTGATCACCGCACCCAGGGCGCAGGGTGCGAAGACATCCGCCTCCACGTCGAAAACGGAGTCGGCGTCGATGGGCGTGGCCCCAAAGCTCTCGACCGCGCGCTCCACATGCTCCCGCCTGATGTCGCTTACGGAAAGACGGACTCCTTCGGCGGCCAGCTGCCGGCATAGGTCCCAGCCGACATGCCCCAAGCCCTGAACGACGACCCGCAGCCCGTCCAGGCTGTTGCGGCGCAGCCGGTAATCCACGGCGGCCCGAATACCCATGAAGACGCCGCGCGCCGTTGCGGGCGACGGGTCGCCGCTGCCACCTTCCTGCAAGCCGGCGACGTGCCGGGTGACGCTCCGGATCACCGCCATATCCTCGACCGAGGTTCCGACATCCTCGGCGATGATGTAGCGTCCGGCCAACCGGTCCACGGCCCGGCCCATGGCCGCCATCAGTTCCGGTGTCTTCTCGCTGCGCGCATCGCCGATGATTACGGATTTGCCGCCGCCGAACGGCAAATCGGCAAGCGCGTTCTTGTAAGTCATGCCACGCGACAGGCGCAGCACATCGCGCACAGCCTCCGCCTCGCTTGCGTAGGCCCACATGCGGCATCCGCCCAGAGCGCCACCGCGCGCGGTATTATGGATGGCGATAATGGCCTTCAAACCGGTCTCGGGGTCCGATGCGAAAACCACCTGTTCATGGCCATCGAAGTCCTGCTGCGCAAATACCGACATACTCGCCCTCTTCTTGTGCATTGCAGCAATCTTTATGACGGCGGCAGAGTGCCGTCTCTTTCAAAATTATTGAACCTTTATTGGGTACGATCAACGAGTTCTGGAATGCTTCCAAAAAAAGAATGTTAATGATTTGTGGCAGGCATGTTTTTGCCCAAATGGGACTTGTAACGGAGATGCCGAGAAACAATGTTGCGGTCAGTGGCGGGTACCACTTTCAGCGGAATGCCGGTCCGGTATCGTACCGGATGGCATACGCGGGAAATCAGGCCGCTCTTCGGAGTGGCCCGAATAATGCATAGGTATCTTGGGAATATGCGGCACAGTTGGGGGATTCGATGAGAACCCGTGGAAGAGATCGATACGAACTCGCTGCGGCGTCCGAGCTGAAAATGCTCACCGAGCGGCTGGACAGCCTGCGAGCGCTGGCGGAGCGGACTTCCGGCGAGCGCAGGTTCGCTCTGGAGCGCTCCTTGGATGCAGTACGCGGATTTCGCAATCGCAGTGAGGCCAAGATCGAAGATGTCCGCCGCGCATCGGACGACGCTTGGCAATTAGTCAAAGTGCATGCCGATGCGGCGCTTGCACAATTTCGGAGCGGACTCGATCAGATCGAAAGCCAGTTTCGCCAGATAGCGGCGTAAAACTGAGCGCACCGGGGGACGGGTTTCCGTTTCCCCCGGCGATAGCGGCCCCTATCGGCGTTGCCTCATTTTTAGCGGCTCATTTTTTAGCCAGGGCGCGCTCCAGAAAGTCCAGCCGGTCCTGACCCCAGAAGATTTCGCCATCCAGCACATATGACGGCGCGCCGAAGACTCCGGCTTCGAGTGCCTGCTGGGTATAGGCATCGCGGCGAGCCCGGATCTCTTCGCTTTCGGCCCGCTCGACCAGACCGCGCGCGGCGCCGTTCTCTTCCAGTATTTCGCAGACCGTTTCGCGATCGGAAATATTGCGTTCCTCGACCCAGACCGCCTTGCCGAAAGCGGTGGCGAGCGCGCCCGTGTTCGCTCCGGCCTCGTCGGCGGCGATCAGTGTCAGTGCCGCCAGTTCGTCGGGCTGCGGGAAGGTGCCGGGTGTCGGGTTCAGCGGTACGCCGAGGTGATCGGCCCAGCGGCGCAACTCCACCAGCCGGTATGCCTGTCGCTGTGGAGCGCGTTTCGTAACCGGCAACCCGCCGGATGCCGGAAAGATCGTGCCGAAGTTGACCGGCTTATGGACGACTTCGGCGCCGGCCTTCGCGGCGATGGCATGGAACCGCTCCGATCCCAGGAAGGCCCAGGGTGAGATCGGCGTGAAATAGTAGTCGATGCGTCTGGACATGACTCGTTCCCTCCAGTGGTTTCTCGCCGGTGTTTTTCCAGCGTTTTCCGGTCTTCGTCTTATCTGGTCTTCGCCAGGGTGTCGCGTGCGGTTTCCTGAAAGCTGGTGGATGGAACGGCGAAGCCGACCGTGTCTCCGGCAATCGTTCCCGCCGCTACATCGATGCCCACGATAGCCGGCCCTTGCCGCTCCCGCATCAACAACGGCGACCCGCTGTCGCCATGCGTCGCATCGCAGGTATGGGTCAGCAGGCCGGGCGATGCGATAGCTCTGCCCAGCGTGCATCCATCGTGGATCGACAGCAAATGCGCGCGATCCTGACTGTACCCAGCCCGCATAAGCACCGCTCCGGCCGGCGGTCCGTCGTTGCGAATAGGCACGGGCTTGATTGACACGGTCTTTTCAAGCACGACGATCGCCCAATCCGCCCTGACGCTCCCGGTCCCGTATGAATAGCCGTCGGGAACGACGACGGATGACGCCGCCGAATGCGCCAGGAACTCTCCCCGTCTGTAGCCTGCCAAAAAGTGCAGATCCTCCGGCTTGACCCGCCGTCCGGTGCGTTTGTCGTACAGACAGTGTGCGGCGGTCAGCACTTGGCGCGGCCCGATCAATGTCCCGGTGCAGAACCCGCCCGTGCTCCGGTTGACTCTGCCGATGGCCGACCACGGCCATTCCTGCGTATCGAGCGGCGTCCTGTCGTCTCGCCCCATGATTCCCGGCAAGCGCTCGCGGTCGGGTGCTGCGAGAGCGGGAGACGTCATCGCCGACAGTGCGGCAAGGGCAGCCAGTGCTAAAGCGGATACCGAGGTCAAACGAGTTCCATATGGTTGAAGGCCGACTAACAACGATCGAATCACAAGCGCTTGAAATCACCTAACTCTTTTTGGGTCAGCCTCAAACCAGGGTTCTGAGAACCGACGCCTTGGCAGGGATCGAAGGTGACCAATTCGGCCTTGTGCATCAGGCAGACCTCGACCGTCAATGGTGGCAGGTTCTGATCAGTCTACCGCGTCCGGCGAATGAATTCGTACGGACTCGTACAGGCGAGCAAGCAGACGTACAGGTGTTTGTTCCAGGCTTTGGACAGGTAACAGTCGGCGCATGCAACGGTAACAGGCTAGGTAACAGCGGTTCTGATCCTCTAAGATCCGTCTTGCCTGTGACCTGCACCGTCAGGGATCTCGTCAAGGGCGACGCCACGACGACCGTGAAAGTTGCCAAGTAGGGCTCGTTGTATTTGGCACTAAATGCGGTGCATTAAATTATAATGATCAAGAAATGCAGATGCGGGCATAGAGGCTTTTAGCCTGTCCATAAACAAAAGCAAAAATATTGCACTTAACGCTAATAAGATAATACGTGAGAGTTTTTTCTTTTCTCGTTAGATCGTCTGGTCCGGCTTTTTGATTTCTAATCAATGCTGAGCAGACGTCTCTTCGTGAACATTGCCGATCTCGTCCTGATGCCCGTGCTCGATGATGAACGCCAGGGAGTTCTAAATGCCCCAACGCCTGACAAGACCAACAAGCCCTTCAAGTTCCTCAGGGCCTGTGATGCCGGATCGGGCAGCGAACCCAATGCTCGCGCCGTTTTCTCCTTTTAATCCGTTCGGCAACGTTTTCGAATATTATGCGGACGCTTTTCAGCGTTCCGTCCTGTTTTGGGACGTCATGCGCAAGCGCGGCAACCAGGCGATCGAACATGTCGAAGCGGGTGAGCCCCCGGTCCTGTCGTTCCGCAATGAAGTCGTGATCGATGGAAGAACGCTGGAGCGGCCCTGTAACTACATGCTGCTGCGCATCCTTCCCAGCCCGGAATCCGGGGTACGGATCGATCCGGCAAAGCGCCCCTTCGTCGTTGTCGATCCGCGGGCGGGCCACGGTCCCGGCATCGGTGGCTTCAAGCCGGACAGCCAGATCGGCAATGCCTTGGAGGCGGGCCATCCCTGCTATTTCATAAGCTTCCTGCCCGAGCCGGTTCCCGGCCAGACGCTGGGCGATGTAGCGTCCGCCGAAGCTGCCTTCATCGAGCGGGTGCATGCGATGCATCCTGACGCCGAGGGCAAGCCCTGCGTCATCGCCAACTGCCAGGCGGGTTGGGCCATCATGGCGATGGGCGCCATCCATCCCGACCTGATGGGGCCGATGATCATCGCCGGCTCGCCCCTGTCGTATTGGGCAGGGGTCAAAGGGCAGAACCCGATGCGTTACACGGGCGGCTTGTCCGGCGGCACCTGGATGACCGCGCTCGCCAGCGATATTGGGAATGGTCGCTTCGACGGTTCCCTTCTGGTATCCAACTTCGAACGTCTCAATCCCAGCCATACCTACTGGAGCAAGCCGTATAACCTCTATTCCAAGATCGATACCGAAGAGGCCCGTTACCTGGAGTTCGAGAAATGGTGGAGCGGTTTCTTCCTGTTGAATGGGGAGGAGATACAGGCCATCACCGACGAGCTGTTCGTTGGTAACAAGCTGTCCACCGGCCAGATCGTGACCAAGGAAGGGCAGCGGGTGGACCTTCGCAACATCCGCTCGCCCATCCTGGTATTCGCCTCGTTCGGCGACAACATCACGCCGCCCCAGCAGGCGCTCGGCTGGATACTCGATCTGTATGAAAGCGTGGACGATATCCGCTCCCGCGAGCAGACCATCATCTACAATCTGCATCACGATATCGGCCATCTCGGCATTTTCGTCTCCGGCAAGATCGCCCGGAAGGAAACGGCGGAGTTTGTCGAAAACATCGATCTGGTCGATCTGCTGCCGCCCGGTCTCTATGAATTGATCATCGAGCCCAAGCGGCCGGACACCGACGAGAGCGATCTGATCGTCGGCAACTACGTCACCCGTTTCGAGCCCCGTACGCTTGACGACATCCGCGCGTTCGGGGTCAACGACGAGCAGGACGACCTGCGTTTTGCCACCGTCGCCAGGGTATCGGACATCAATCTCGGTCTGTACGACCTGTTCCTGCGCCCCTGGGTCCGCGCCATGACGACGGAAGCCGGTGCTCAGGCACTCCGGCGCATGAGCAGTCACCGGTCCAAATACTACATGCTGTCCGATCTCAATCCGGCCATGCAGGTGGTCAAGGCGATGGCCGAGAGCATACGGGAAAACCGGCATCCGGCGTCGGATGACAATCCATGCCTCAAGGCGCAGAACCAGGTTTCCGAACACATCGTCCAGGCACTGGATACCTGGCGCGATATGCGCGACGCCGCATACGAGGCGTTCTTCATGAACACCTACGGATCGCCTGTGCTGCAAGCGCTCGTCGGCCTGCACAGGCCGGGTGCTGAGGCGCGCCCAAGGCGGATCAGGGACGAAGCCTTCGAGGCGCTGGTGCAGAGGCGGCTTGCAGAGATCATGTCGCGGGTCGCGGAGGGCGGCAGCGTGGAAGCGCTGGTCCGCATCATGATCCATATCCGCGAGAGCGGGGACGGGGTCGATGAGCGTGGTTTCCAGATGCTCCGCAAGATCGGCAAGGAGCGCCGGGACGAGGAGCGGATTTCTTTGGACCGGTTCCGCGAGATCCTGAAGGAGCAGGTCTTCCTGATGGAGTTGGACCGGGAACGCGCTCTGGCGGCCCTGCCCAAGCTGGTACCGACGGTGCAGAGCCGCCGCGCCGTGGTCGAGGCGGCAGAGCAGCTTCTTGACGTGCACGGCACGCCGCATCCGGACGAACTCGCGCGGCTCCATCAGGTCAAGCGGCTGCTGAACCTGGAAGCGGAACCGGCTACCCGAGCGAAGGAGGCTGGCGGAGTTCCCCACCGCCAAGCCGGCTGATGTCACCAAACCGGGAGTGAACCCATGACCCAAGCCACGTCAGACAAATTCGAAGGGCTGATCACGCCCGACGAACTTCGCAAGATCACCGAAGACAAGGAAATGGCCGAGCTGCGCCAAGCGCTCGAACATCAAAAGAAGCAGGAAGCCGAGCAGAAGGATGTCTATCAGGCCTTCATGAACCAGCATGTCCACCCGGAGGCCAAGGCGCGGGTCACGGCCGCGGTGCGCCGCGCGGCCGAGCGCGGCGAGAAGGAAATCCAGGTGATGCGCTTCTCCAGCGAGTTCTGCACGGACCAAGGGCGAGCGATCAACAACTTCGAGCCGGACTGGCCTGAAACGCTGACCGGCTTTGCCAAGGAAGCCTTCGAGGCCTGGGACACGAATCTGCGTCCCCTCGGCTATAAACTGAGGGCACAGATACTGAACTACCCCGACGGTATGCCCGGCGATGTCGGCCTGATTCTGTACTGGTGAAGCCGGGAGCGGTGGCCGCCTGCCGTGGTGACCACCGCTCGCGCAGAAAGATTAGCGCGCGCAGGCGTCCAGGGAAGAGGGTACAAGGAATGAAGCAGACGCAAGCGGACTCTCCGATCGATGTGAACGTCCGGACCGGTTCACCTGACCGCCGGCACGAGAAGTACGAGCGCCTGATTGCCCTGACCCGCCAAAACCCGGCGGTCCTGACGGCGGTGGCGCATCCCTGCGACGACTCCTCGCTCCGGGGAACGGTCGAAGCGGCCGAGGCCGGTCTCATCGTGCCGATCCTGGTCGGCCCCGCCGAGAAGATCCGGGCCACAGCCGAAAAGGCCGGGCTGAACATCGCCCCCTACGAAATCGTCGATACGCCGCACAGCCATGGCGCCGCCGCGGAGGCGGTGACTCTCGTAAGGACCGGCCGGGCCGAGTTGCTGATGAAGGGCAGTCTGCATACCGACGAACTGATGAGCGAGGTCATGAGGCGGGACACCGGCCTGAGGACCGGCCGGCGGGTCAGTCATGCCTTCATCATGGACGTTCCGACATACCCCAAGCCGCTTGTCATTACCGATGCGGCGATCAACATCCTGCCGACGCTCGAAGACAAGGCCGACATTGTCCAGAACGCCATCGATTTCGTCCGGGCGCTCGGCATCGAGCGTCCCAAGGTGGCGATCCTGTCGGCCGTCGAGACGGTCAACCCGAAGATCCCCTCGACCATCGAAGCGGCGGCGCTGTGCAAGATGGCCCAGCGCGGGCAGATCACCGGTGGGGAGCTGGACGGGCCGCTGGCGCTCGACAACGCCATCAGCCCGGAAGCCGCGCGAATCAAGGGCATCGACTCTCCCGTTGCCGGTCACGCCGACATTCTGGTCGTTCCCGACCTGGAAGCCGGCAACATGCTGGCGAAGAACCTGACCTTCCTGGCCAACGCCGATGCCGCCGGCATCGTCCTGGGTGCGCGGGCGCCGATCATCCTGACCAGCAGGGCCGACAGCGTGATGACGCGCATGGCGTCCTGCGCCGTTGCCGCTCTCTACGCCCATCGCCTGCGTCTCGGAAACCCGATAAAGGGGTGACGTCAATGCCGGAGACCATCCTCGTCGTCAATGCCGGCTCATCGAGCATCAAGTTCCAGCTCTTCGACATCGTCGGCGGCGCCAGCGGGCTGGAACTGAACCTGAAGGGCCGGATCGAGGGCATCGGCTCCCATCCCGCCCTGATCGCCAGGGACAAGCAAGGGGCGGTCGTCGCACACGAGACCTTTGCCGCCGCCGACCTTCCGGATGGGCAGGCGGCACTCCGCCATCTGGGAAGCTGGCTGCGGACCCGGCACGACGGGGCATTCCCGGTCGCCATCGGACACCGTGTCGTTCATGGCGGTCCCGATTACGACACGCATGTGGCCGTCGATGACGTCGTGCTCGCCAAGCTGGAGGTCCTGGTTCCGCTGGCGCCGCTGCATCAGCCGAACAACCTTCTGCCGATCCGCGCGATCCGTGCCACGCAGCCGGATGTCTTGCAGGTCGCGTGCTTCGACACGGCCTTTCACCGCGGACACCCGGAAGTGGCCGATCGCTATGCCATTCCCGAACAGCTCTACCAGGAAGGCGTTCGCCGCTACGGCTTTCACGGCCTGAGCTACGAGTACATCACGCAGTCTCTTCCCACCCTGGCGCCCGAGATCGCCGGCGGTCGCCTCGTGGTGGCGCATCTGGGCAGCGGCGCCAGCATGTGCGCGATCCGCGACGGCCGGAGCCTCGACAGCACCATGGGCTTCACGGCTCTGGACGGCTTGCCCATGGGCACGCGCCCCGGCCAGCTCGATGCCGGCGTCATCCTCCACCTGATCACGCACAAGGGCATGACCGCCGATGCCGTTCAGCACCTGCTCTACCACGACTGCGGGCTCAAGGGGCTGTCCGGCATCGGCAACGACGTCCGTGACCTGCTCGCCAGCGGCGATTCGCGCGCCAAGCTGGCTCTGGATTACTTCGTCTATCGGGCCGCGCTCTCCCTCGGCTCGCTGTCAGCCGCGCTGGAGGGCCTCGATGCCGTCATCTTCACCGCCGGCATCGGAGAGAACTCCCCCGTCATCCGCCAGTCGATCTGCCGGAAAGCCCGTTGGCTCGGCATCGAGCTGGACGAGGCGGCCAATGCGGCGACCGATATGACGGAGGCGCGCCTGATTTCGACCGGGGCAAGCCGGGTCAGGGTTTACGTCATCCCAACCGACGAGGAGCGCATGATCGCGCACCACACCCTGGAAATCCTCGGAAAGCAGCGCCGCTGATTTGGTCCGCCGGATTGGTTCCAAGAAGGATCTCGATACCATGCCATGGAAGGCAAGAACGGCGATCATCGTCAGCTTCGTGCTTCTGGGATGCGAGCAGCCGGCGCCTCCGCCCGCCGAGGCGACGCTCGTCCGCGCCCTTGAGGTGCGGATGACGCAGTTCGACAGGACGGCCGCTCTTACCGGCGAAATCCAGTCGCGGCGCGAGAGCGATCTGGGGTTCCGCGTCGGGGGCAAGGTCATGGAGCGCCTCGTGGACGTCGGGGATGAAGTTGCCGAGGGTGGCCTGCTCGCGCGCCTTGACAGCCAGGACCAGCAGAACGCCCTGGACGCCGCCCGGTCGGATCTTGCGGCGGCGCAGGCATCCATCGAGCAGAGCCGGACGCAGGAGGAGCGCCAGCGCAAACTTCTCGCCGACGGGTATACGACCAGGACCCAGTACGACAACGCCCAGCGGCGGTATGCTCAGGCACAGGCTGAACTGGCCGGGGCCGAGGCGAACCTGAAAGCGGCCCAGGACACGCTGTCATATACCGAGCTGCGGGCCGATCGCGCCGGGGTGATCACCGCCAAGGGAGCGGAGCCGGGCCAAGTGGTGGCATCCGGCCAGATGGTGGTGCGGCTGGCCGATCCGAACGAGCGGGAGGCCGTGTTCCAGGTTCCGGGAGCCGGTCTCCGGCTCGGTGGGGGAGCGGAAATGCCAGCGGTGGAAGTCCGTCTGGTCAGTGACCAGAACCTCGTCGCCGAAGGGATCATCCGCGAGGTTTCGCCGGGGGTCGATCCTGTTACCCGGACCTATACGGTCAAGGTCGCACTGACCGATCCGCCTCCGGCTTTCCTGCTGGGATCGTCGGTCGTCGGACGGGCCAAGCTGCCGACGCAGTCGGTCATCGATCTCCCGTCCTCCGCGCTGTTCCAGACGGTGGCCGGCGAGCCGGCGGTCTGGGTCGTCGAAAAGCCGCAGAATACCGTCGGCCTGCGGCCGGTGTCGGTCCTGCAATACGATACCGGAACGGTTACCGTATCGAGCGGACTCGATACCGGCGAAACGGTCGTGATCGGCGGCAGCCAGAAGCTGAGGCCGGGACAGAAGGTCACGATCAGGCAGGGGAGCGGAGCATGATGAACGGACAAGATCCGAAGCCGGGCGCTCGTCTGCTGCCGGCTCCGCTTATGAGAATGGCGCTTCTGACCATGTGCCTGGCGCTGTCCATGACGCTGACGGGGTGCGACGAGCAGGCCGTCCATGAAGCTGAATCAAAACCGGTGATCAGGCCCGTTCGGACCATCACCGTTCAACCCGTGCTCTTCCGCCTGTCCGGCTCCGTCACCGGAACCATCGAGGCGCGGGCCGAGGCTGACTTGGGCTTCCGCATCGCTGGCAAGCTGATCGAACGGAAGGTCGATGTGGGGGATCGTATCAGGGCCGGTGATGTCCTCGCCCGGCTGGACGATCAGGACCAGCGCAATGCCTTGCGGACAGCCGAGTCCGATCTGGCGGCCGCTAATGCTGAACAGGTACAGGCACGCAATGAAGAGGCCCGGAAGCGTGAGCTTCTGGCCAAGGGAGTCGACACTCAGGCGCTCTACGACGCGGCATTGCTGTCCAAGCGCACGGCTGATGCCAAGGTCGTGGCCGCCCAGGCCGCTCTGCAAACGGCCCGGAACAGGGTCGGCTACACCGAATTGACGGCGGACAGGGATGGGGTCGTGACCGTCACCGGCCCCGATCCGGGCCAGGTCGTCGAGGTTGGCGAGATGGTGGTGCGGATCGCCCAGCCGGAAGAGCGGGAGGCCGTGTTCGATATCGCCGAAACCGGTGTCCGGTCGGCGCCGAAGGAGCCGGTGATCGAAGTGGCATTGGCCGGCGCGCCGGACATTACGGCAGTGGGCCGCGTTCGGGAAGTCTCGCCCCAGGCCGATCCGGTCACCCGGACCCATACCGTGCGGATCTCACTTGAGAACCCGCCTGACGCGCTGCGCCTGGGCGCCACGGTGACCGGACGGCTCAAGCAGCCTCCAATCCCCGTGGTCGAACTGCCGGGTACGGCGATAGTCCAGGAAAATGAGCGGAATTTCGTCTGGGTCGTCGATCCGCAGGACCAGACCGTCAAGCGTCGTGCGGTCTCGATCCGGCCCGGACATCTCGACGGGCCGGTCGTCATCACCGATGGCCTTTCCCAGGGAGACATCGTCGTCACCGCCGGAGTGCACAGCCTTGCCGAAGGCCAGCGTGTCCGGCTTGCGAAGCAGATCGAAACGGCGGCGGCACAATGAGCGGCTTCAATCTTTCCGAGTGGGCGCTGCGGCACCGCTCCTTCACCTGGTATCTGATCCTCGCCCTGACGGTGGCGGGCGGTCTGGCTTACACGCGGCTCGGGCGAGAGGAAGACCCGGCCTTCGCCATCAAGACCATGGTGGTTCAAACAGCATGGCCCGGCGCCACCATCGACGACACGATCGATCTGGTGACGGACCCGATCGAGAAGAAGCTCGAGGAGGTTCCGTATCTCGACTACGTCAAGAGCTACACCAGGCCAGGTTTCTCGGTCGTCTACGTCAACCTTAAGGACTACACGCCCGCCGGGGAAATCCCGGACCTGTGGTATCAGGTGCGCAAGAAGATCGCGGACATGAAGGGCACCCTGCCGCAGGGTATCCAAGGACCAGTCTTCAACGACGAGTTCGGCGACACCTTCGGCACCGTCTACGCCTTCACGGCCGACGGTTTCAGCTATCGTGAACTGAAGGACTATGCCGAAACCGCGCGGGCGGAACTGATGCGCGTACCGAATGTCGGCAAGATCCAATTCGTCGGCATCCAGAACGAAAAGATCTATCTGGACTTTTCGACCCGTCAACTGGCGGCGCTGGGGATCGACCGCAACCAGATCGTCGCCGAACTTCAGGCGCAGAACGCCGTGGCTCCGGCCGGCGTGGTCCAGGCCGGCGACGAGAAGGTCACGGTCCGGGTAAGCGGCGATTTCACCTCCGAGGAGAGCCTTAAGGCGATCAACTTGCGCGCCGGCGGCAAGTTCTATCGTCTGGCCGATCTGGCGGAGGTCCGGCGCGGCTATGCCGATCCGCCGGCGCCGATATTCCGCTACGACGGCGAACCAGCCATCGGCATGATCATCTCGATGGCGGCCGGCGGCAATGTGCTTGAGTTCGGCGAAGGCATCCACGAACGGATGCGTCAGGTCGAAGCGAACCTGCCGGTCGGCATCAACACTCATCTCGTCGCCAATCAGTCCGTCGTCGTCGAACATTCCGTCGCGGGCTTCACCAAGGCGCTGAAGGAGGCGGTCGTCATCGTCCTCGTCGTCAGCTTCATCAGCTTGGGCATGCGCGCCGGGATCGTGGTGGCCTGCTCGATCCCGCTGGTATTGGCGATGACATTCATCGGCATGGAATATTTCGGCATCGCACTCCAGCGGATCTCGCTCGGAGCATTGATCATAGCATTGGGCCTGCTGGTGGACGACGCCATGATCACCGTGGAGATGATGATCACCAAGCTGGAGGAAGGCTTCAGCCTGGATAAGGCGGCGACCTTCGCCTACACCTCGACGGCCTTTCCGATGCTCACCGGCACCCTGATCACCGTGGCGGGCTTCATTCCGATCGGCTTCGCCCAGGGGGGTGCGGCGGAATACTGCTTCTCGCTGTTCGCCGTTGTCGCTATGGCGCTGCTGTTTT
>DASQKT010000642.1:0-2048 GCA_035630415.1 Skermanella sp. | reverse complement strand
GACAAGGACCTGAATCTGGTCGCCTGGAACGACTGCTTCGTCCGGCTGCTGAACCTGCCGACCAAGGTCGTCCGGCAGGGCGCCACTTGGCAGGACTTCGTCGATCACAATACCCGGCTGAGTTGGGACGGTCTGAGCGACCGGGCGATGTCGCGCGAGGATCTGGGTGAACGTCCGCTGGCGGTGGAGGAGGAATGGCAGGGCAGGGTGCTGGATATCCGGCGCACGGTCATGCCGGGCGGCGGCTTCGTCAACACCTATACCGACATCACGGAGCGCAAGCGCAACGAGGAGGCCTTGCGCGACAGCGAGCGCCGCATCCGCACGATCACCGACGCGATGCCGGCCCTGATCGCCTATGTCGACAGCGAGCAGCGCTTCCGTTTCGTCAACAAGCCCTACGAGGACTGGTTCAACCGCCCGCGCGAGGAGATCGACGGGCAGCCGATGTGGGTCGCCCTCGGCACCGAGCACTACGAGCAGCGCCGCGACAACGTCCTGGCGGCGCTTGCCGGCAACGAAGTCACCTTCGAGATGGAGTTGCCGGCGGAGAACGGCGCCGTGCGCTACGCGCTGGCGACATATATCCCGCATTTCGGCGGGACCGGCGAGGTGCTGGGTTACTACGCCCTGATCCAGGACATCACCGAGCGCCGCATGGTCGCGGAAGCCCTGAAGGAGTCGAAGGAAAGCCTGGAGCGCAGGGTCGATGAGCGCACCGCCGCCTTGATGGCGCTGAACGGCAAGCTTCATCAGGAGATCGCCGAGCGCAAGCAGATCGAGGAAGCGTTGCGGGTCGCCAAGGTTGAGGCGGAGCAGGCCAACCTGTCCAAGACGAAGTTCCTGGCGGCGGCCAGCCACGATCTGCTGCAACCGCTGAACGCCGCCCGGCTGTTCGTGTCGGCGCTGAGCGATCTGGAGCAGATCCCGCAGAACGGCGTCCTGATCGAGAATACCGACGTGGCGCTGGCGGCGGTCGAGGACCTGCTGGGAGCCTTGCTGGACATCAGCAAGCTTGACGCCGGCGTCGTCCAGGCCGAACCGGGCGACTTCCCGATCGATTCCCTGCTGGGCGCGATGGCGACCGAGTACGCCGCGCAGGCGCGCGAACGCAGCCTGGAACTGCGCGTCGTGTCGAGCAGCGCCGTCGTCTACAGCGATATCCGCCTGCTGCGGCGGATCATCCAGAACTTCCTTAGCAACGCCATGCGCTACACCCGGTCGGGCCGGGTGCTGCTCGGCTGCCGGCGCGACGGCAGCCGGTTGCGGATAGAGGTCTGGGACACGGGTCCCGGCATCCCGGAAGACAAGCTGGTCGAGATCTTCGAGGAGTTCCGCCGGCTGGGCAACGACCAGAGCGGCCGCGACCGGGGCATGGGCCTGGGGCTTGCCATCGTCGAGCGCGTCGCGCGGATGCTGGACCACCGGATCGGCGTCCGCTCGGTCCAGGGCGAAGGGTCGGTGTTCTCGGTGACCGTGCCGATAGGCGACCGCCGCCGGCAAGTCCGCCCGCCGGAACCGGTGCCGGCCGCCTCGCTCAACCGGCTGGCCGGATCGCTGGTGCTGGTGATCGACAACGAACGCAGCATCCTGTCCGGCATGACGGCCCTGCTGGAAGGCTGGCGCTGCGCCGTGGTGACCGCGACTTCGGGGGAGGAGGCCATCCAGGTGATCGAGAGCCTGGAGCGCCCGCCCGACATCGCAATCGCCGACTATCATCTGGAACACGGCGCCACGGGGGTCTGCGCTCTCCGTGCCGTGCTCGATCATTGTGGCGTGAGCATCCCCAGCCTGATCATCACCGCCGACCGCTTGCCGGAGGTTCAGGAGGAGGTCAACGCCAACGGCTTCCAGCTTCTTAATAAGCCGGTAAAACCGGCGCAGCTACGTTCGCTGATGACGAGCATGTTGAGCTGAGCGGAGTTGTCGGGCCTCTTAAGCCCGACATCGACGCGCCTACAGACCGGAATTTTCCGGCTCTGGTATGACTTCTGATAATCACGAGCTGAAATTGCCAGTTTTATTTGAATTTAATGATTCCCCGGCTC
>DASQKT010000641.1:0-7347 GCA_035630415.1 Skermanella sp. | reverse complement strand
CCATGCCGACGAAGAAGCGTTCCAGCAGGTTGTAGATGCGCCCATGTTTCTCGTGCGGCTTCAGCAGCTTGGAGCACATCATCGGCGTCAGCGTCAGCGCCACGAAGCCGGAGACGAGCACGGCGCTGGCAAGTGTCAGCGCGAATTCCAGGAACAGCCGCCCCGTCCGCCCTGGCGCAAAGGCCACCGGCGCATAGACTGCCGCCAGCGTCAGCGTCATGGCGATGACGGCGAATCCGATCTCGCGCGTGCCGACCAGGGCCGCCTTGAACGGCGTCTTGCCCATCTCGATGTGCCGGTAGACGTTCTCCAGCACGACGATGGCGTCGTCCACCACCAGCCCGATTGCCAGCACCATCGCCAGCAGAGTCAGCGTGTTGATCGAGAAGCCTACCGCGTACATCAGCGCGAAGGTCGTGATCAGGGAGACCGGGATCGTGACGACAGGGATGATGGAGGCGCGGCCCGTCCGCAGGAAGAACAGGATCACCAGAACGACAAGGACGACCGCTTCCAGGATCGTGTGGAAGACCGCCTCGATCGAGCGTTCGATGAAGACGGAACTGTCGTTGACCACCTCGCCACGCATGCCTTCCGGCAGGTCCTCCAGCACGCGGGGCAGCGTCGCCCGCACGGCGGACGACACGTCGAGCGGATTGGCGGTCGCCTGCTTGATGATGCCGATGGCGATGGAGTTCTGGCCGTTGGACCGGCTGACGCGCCGTTCATCGGCGGCGCCAAGCTCGACCGTCGCGACGTCGCGCACCCGGACCGGAAAGCCGTCGGCCATCTTGACGACGATATTGCCGAACTGCTCCGGTTCGACCAGACCGGTACGGGACAGCACGGTGAACTCGCGGTCGTTGCTCTCGACTCGTCCGGCCGGGACCTCGATGTTCTGGCCGCGCAGCGCTGTTTCGATATCCTGGACCGTCAGGTTGTAGCCGGCCAGCCGGGCGCGGTCGATCCACAGCCGCATCGCGTAGCGGCGCTCGCCCAGGATCTGGACGTCGGCGACGCCCGGCAGGTTCTTGAACCGGTCCACCACGTAGCGGTCGATGAAGTCGGTGATCTCCAGCGACGACAGGCGGTCGCTGGTGAATGGCATGACGATGATCGGCTGGGCGTCGGCCTCGACCTTCGCGATGATCGGCTCGTCGATCTCGTCCGGCAGCCGGCCCCGGACGCGCCCGACACGGTCGCGGACATCGCTGGCCGCAACGTCGGGGTCGATGTTCTGGCGGAAACGGACGGTGATGCGGCTGCTTTCCGGACGGCTGACGGAGGACAGGACGTCGATGCCCTCGATCCCCGCGATCGAGCCTTCCAGAATCTGCGTCACCTGGGTCTCGATGATTTCGGCCGAGGCGCCGATATAGGCCGTGGCGACGGAAACGACCGGTTCGTCGATATTGGGATATTCCCGGACCGTCAGGCGGTCGTAGCTGACGATGCCGAGCAGGATCAGGATCAGGCTCATCACCGTGGCGAAGACGGGACGGCGGACGCAGATGTCTGAGATGCGCATCGATCAGACGCCCGGAGCGATGGTGTTGATCACCTCGACCCTCCCGCCGTTGCGAACCCGCTGCTGACCGCCGGTAATCACGACGTCACCGGGAGCCAGGCCCTCGGTCACCTCCACCTCGCCGTTGCGGCGGAGGCCCAGCTTGACCTCCGCGCGCTCGGCCTTGCCGTCCTTGATCCGGAAGACGTAGCGGCTGTTGCCTTCCGGCACGACGGCCGCTTCCGGGATCAGAATGGCGTTGTCGCGGTTCTCGGCGGAAATCCCGACTCGGGCGAACAGGCCGGGCCGAAGGACTTGGTCAGGGTTGGCGACCAGCGCCCTCAATTTCAGAGCCCGGCCGTTGACGTCGAGCTGCGGGTCGATCGCGTAGATTTCCCCTTCGAAAGTCCGATCCGGCAGGGCGTCCGTCCTCAGCCCGATCTTCTGGCCTTCCCGGATGCTCGACAGCAGGGTCTCCGGAACCCTGAAGTCCACCTTCAGCGGATCGATCGACTGCAACGTGACGAGCGTGTCGCCGCTGTTGACATAGCCGCCCTTGCTGACCGACCGCAGGCCGAGGATGCCGTCGAACGGAGCGCGCAGCACCGTCTTGTCGAGCCGGGTTTGCGCCAGCAGGACCGAAGCGCGGGAGGTCATCAGAGCGGCGAAGGCCTCGTCACGGGCGCGCTGCGTGCCGGAGCGCTGCTTGAGCAGCGTGTCGGCGCGCTCGAAATTGGCCTCCGCCAGGGTGAGTTCGGCGCGTGACTGGGCCAGTTCGGCCTTCAGGATGGCGTCGTCCAGCCTAACCAGGACTTGGCCCGCCTTCACCTGAGCGCCTTCGCGGAACAGGATCTCCGCCAGGATGCCGTCGATCTCGGGAGCCATCCTGACCGCTTCGGCAGGCTCAAGCGTTCCGACCGCATCGATCTGGACCGTGACGCGGTCGACCTTGACCGTGGCCGCCTCCACGGCAGCCGGAGGCGGTTGCCGCCGCCCCTCCTGCTGAGCCTGCGCCGGCAGCGCCCCGTCGTTGCGCCACCACGTCACGCCGGCCGCCGCCAGAACGACGGCGACAAGCAGTGCCAAGACCCCAGCCTTCTTCATGTAAACGCCAACCCTTGCCTGATGCATCTAATAAAGATAAAATTGCTTGTTAGCCCCAGTCAGCAAAAGCATGCCGATGCTGGCATTGAACCAAATAATGGTGACTGGAATATGTCCAACAGACTTAGCTCTGCAACAGACTGTGTCCAGATGCACGCTTGTTACAAACCGTTACAATTTCGTCGTATCCAATCCGATACTGTTCAAGGCCGCTAACGGTCTGGCATGAAATGGCAACGGCCCTGGAACGCCTCGATCGACCGGAACGCAGCCACCCCTTCGTCAGGCTTGCGGCACCGGCCCGGCTGAGGCTACACCGCTGGTACTTCTCCGGCCCCGATTTCCTGCCCCAATTTCCTACTCCGATATTCCCTGACGAGGGTGCCCTTTGCGGCCAGATATTCTCTTCCCCCTATTCGCCCCCGTCACGACGCTGAAGGGCCTGGGTCCCAAGCTTGGAAAGTTGACGGAAAAGCTGGTCGGTCCCCATGTCGCCGACTTGCTGTGGCACCTGCCGACGGGGATCATCGACCGCCGCTTCGCACCCCATGTCGCGGAAGCGCCGGATGGCTTCATCGCGACCCTGACGGTGCGCGTGGAATACCACTCCGCCCCCGCGAACCCGCGCCACCCCTATAAGGTCCGCTGCTCCGACGAAACCGGCCAGATCGACCTGATCTTCTTCCATGCCCGTGGCGACTGGCTGGTGAAGCAGCTCCCCGTCGGCGATACCGTCGTGATCAGCGGCAAGGTCGAATGGTTCAACGGCATGCCCCAGATGGCGCATCCCGACCATATCGTACCGGCTGACGCCAAGGGGGAGTTCGACCCGGTCGAGCCGGTCTACCCGATGACCGCCGGACTGGCCTCCAAGGTGCTGCGGAAGGCGATGGCGTCGGCCCTGTCGGCGGCGAAGGAACTGCCGGAATGGCAGGACCCCGCATGGCTGGCGCGGCGCGACTGGCCGACATGGCGCGCAGCGCTCCAATCCGTCCACAACCCACGTGACGACGCCGATCTGTCGGCGATGTCGCCGCCGCGCTGTAGGCTGGCCTTCGACGAACTGCTGTCGAATCAGTTGGCGCTCGCCATGATCCGGGAGCACCAGCGGAAGCTGTCCGGCCGCTCCATCGGCGGCGACGGCCATCTGCGTCAACGCGTAACCGACGCCCTGCCCTTCGCGCTTACCGGCGCCCAGGCAAGTTCGCTGAAGGAAATCTACGCCGACATGGCCGCCGACAAGCGGATGCTCCGGCTGCTCCAGGGCGATGTCGGCAGCGGCAAGACGGTCGTTGCACTGCTGGCGATGCTCAACGCGGTGGAAACCGGCGCGCAGGCGGCCCTGATGGCACCGACCGAGATCCTCGCCCGCCAGCACTTCGAGACGCTGGCCCCGCTGGCGGATGCGGCCGGCGTCCGGCTCGGCATCCTCACCGGCCGCGACAAGGGCAAGACGCGCGCCGCGATCTACGAGAAGCTGGCGTCGGGCGAGATCGACATCGCGATCGGCACCCATGCGCTGTTCCAGGAAGACGTCGCCTTCCGCGACCTCGCCATGGCGGTGATCGACGAGCAGCACCGCTTCGGCGTCCACCAACGGCTTCAGCTTTCGGCCAAGGGCCGCGGCGTCGATGTGCTGGTCATGACCGCCACCCCGATCCCGCGCACCCTGACGCTGACCGCCTACGGCGACATGGACGTGTCGCGCCTGACCGAGAAGCCGCCGGGCCGCAAGCCGATCACCACCGTCGTAATTCCGCTGGAACGCCTTGAGGACGTCATCGCCGGCATCCAGCGCAAGATCACCGAGGGCGCCCGCGTCTACTGGGTCTGTCCGCTGGTGGACGAGTCGGAAGTGGTCGATCTCGCGGCCGCCACCGACCGCCACGCCCTGCTGCGCAGCATGATCGGCGAGCGCGTCGGGCTGGTCCACGGCAAGATGAAGCCGACCGACAAGGACGCCGTCATGGCGGCCTTCGCCGCCGGCGATCTCGACGTGCTGGTTGCGACCACCGTCATCGAAGTCGGCGTCAACGTGCCGGAAGCCTCCGTCATGGTGATCGAACACGCCGAGCGCTTCGGCCTTGCCCAGTTGCACCAGCTGCGCGGCCGGATCGGGCGCGGCACGGCCGCGTCCACCTGCATCCTGCTCTACGACAGCCCCCTGAGCGAGACCTCCAAGGCGCGGCTGGCGATCATGAAGGGGACCGAGGACGGCTTCCTGATCGCCGAGGAAGACCTCCGCCTGCGGGGAGCCGGCGAAGTTCTCGGCACCCGCCAGAGCGGCATGCCGGAATTCCGCCTTGCCGACCTCGCCGTCCATGGCGAGCTTCTGGCGGCGGCGCGCGACGACGCGAGGCTGATCATGGACCGCGATCCGGAACTGCAATCGGAACGCGGCAAGGCGCTCCGCGTCCTGCTCTACCTGTTCGAACGCGATCAGGCGGTGAAGTACCTCCGCTCCGGCTGAGGACGGTGCCCGGCATCACTCCGCCGGAGCCGCCTCCACCACACCGGCGCTCTCCTCTTCGCGTCGCCGGGTCAGGCGGTCGAAGGCCAGATAGATCACCGGCGTGGTGAACAGCGTCAGAAGCTGAGACACCAGGAGGCCGCCGACGATGGCGAATCCCAGCGGCTGGCGCAGTTCCGACCCCGTTCCGGTGCCCAGCATCAGCGGCACCCCGCCCAGCATGGCTGCCATCGTGGTCATCAGGATCGGCCGGAAGCGCCGCAGGCAGGCGTCGCGGATGGCCTCGCGCGGGCTCATGCCGCGCTCGCGTTCGGCGGCGATGGCGAAGTCCACCATCATGATGCCGTTCTTCTTGACGATGCCGATCAGCAGGATCAGCCCGATCAACCCGATCACGTCGAAGCCGAAGCCGTTCAGCCACAGCATCGCCAAAGCGCCCAGCCCGGCGGACGGCAGGGTGGACAGGATGGTCAGCGGATGGACCATGCTCTCGTACAGCACGCCCAGGATGATGTAGACGACCACCAGCGCCGCCGCGATCAGATAGGGCTGGCTGCCGAGAGAGTCCTGGAAGGCTTGCGCCGTGCCCTGAAACGATCCGATCAGCGCTGCCGGACTGCCCGCCTCCCGCATCGCCGCCTCTATCGCCGCCGTCGCCTCGCCCAGCGTCGCACCCGGCGCCAGATTGAACGACATCGTGATGGCCGGAAACTGACCCTGATGGTTGATTGACAGATATGTGATTGGCCGGGTCGAGACCTTGACCAGCGTGGATAGCGGCACCTGCTGCCCGGTACCCGGCGCCTTGACGTAGATCTGCCGCAGCGTCGATGTCAGGCCCTGAAGCTCCGGCAGAACCTCAAGCACGACATGGTAGCTGTTGGTCTGGGTGAAGTACTGCGCGATCTGCCGCTGGCCGAAGGCGTCGTACAGCGTATCGTCGATCAGTTGCGGCTGGATGCCGAAGCGGGAAGCCTGATCCCGGTCGATCGTTAGCGTAGCGGTCGTGGCGTTGGTCTGCTGATCCGATGACAGATCGGCCAGCTCCGGCAGCTTCCTGAGCAGCGTCAGCACCTTCGGCGCCCACTCGTTCAGCTCGTTCAGGTCGGCGTCCTGAAGCGTGTACTGGTACTGCGAGCGCGACGAACGCCCGCCGACACGGACGTCCTGCGCCGCCTGAAGGAACAGCCGCGCTCCTTCGACGCCTGCGGTCTGCCGCCGGAGCCTTGCGATCACCTGATCGGCGCTGGCTTCTCGCTCGGAACGCGGCTTGAGCGTGATGAAGAACCGCCCGGTATTGACCGACTGCCCGCCGCCGGCCCCGACTGAGCCGACCCAGGTCGCGACATCCGGGTCCTTGCCGATGATCTCGCCCAATTGCTGGTGAAGCCGGCTCATCGCGGCGAAGGAGACATCCTGCGAGCCTTCGGAGGTCTCGACCAGCAGCCCGGTATCCTGCTGCGGGAAGAAGCCTTTGGGGATCTCGATGAACATCCAGACCGTGACGGCCACGGTCGCGGCGAACACCACCAGCGTCGCCGCGTGGTGCCGGAGCACGACATCAAGCCCCGCCCTGTATGCGGACAGCAGCCCGTCGAAGCAGCGCTCGACGAACAGATAGATGCGCCCGTGCCGCCGGTGCCGCTCGTCCTTCAGCAGCCGGGCGCCCATCATCGGCGTCAGCGTCAGCGATACCAGTGCGGAAACCGCGATGGTCATCGTGACGGTCACGGCGAACTCGCGGAACAGGCGTCCGACGATGCCGCCCATCAGCAGCAGCGGGATGAAGACCGCCACCAGCGACAGGCTGATCGACAGGATCGTGAAGCCAATCTCGGCGGAACCGCGCAGCGCCGCCTGGAACGGTGCGACGCCTTCCTCGATATGACGGTAGATGTTCTCGACCATGACGATGGCGTCATCGACGACGAAACCGACCGATATCGTCAGCGCCATCAGCGACAGGTTGTCCAGGCTATAGCCGCAGACATACATCAGCCCCACGGTCGCCGCGAGCGAGAGCGGAACCGTGATGGCCGGGATCACCGTCGCCGCGACGTTCCGCAGGAACAGGAAGATCACCATCACGACCAGCCCAATCGTCAGGGCCAGCGTGAACTGGACGTCATGGACGGAAGCCCGGATCGTCTGGGTCCGGTCGGACATGATCTCGACATGGACAGCCGGATGGATCGACGCCGTCAGGCGGGGCAGCTCCGCCTTGATGTGGTCCACCGTGTCGATGACGTTGGCGCCCGGCTGCTTG
>DASQKT010000640.1:0-4959 GCA_035630415.1 Skermanella sp. | reverse complement strand
GGCTTCGCGGGTGCCGAGCGGGCAGGGATCAAAATCGGCGATACCGTCGCGGTATTCGCCCAAGGCCCCATCGGCCTGTGCGCCACGGCGGGCGCCAAGCTGTGCGGCGCCACGACCGTAATCGGTGTCGATACCGTACAGGCCCGCATGGAAGCGTCCCGCCGCATGGGAGCCGACGTAACGGTCGACTTCAAGGCCGGCGATCCGGTCGATCAGATCATGCGGATCACCGATGGACGCGGCGTCGATGTCGCGATCGAGGCGCTGGGCACCCAGGCCACCTTCGAAGCCTGCCTGCGGGTGCTGCGGCCGGGCGGCACCCTCTCCAGCCTTGGCGTCTATTCGGGCGACCTGAAGATCCCGCTCGGACCCTTCGCCGCCGGGCTGGGCGACCATACGATCGTCACGTCCCTATGCCCCGGCGGCAAGGAGCGGATGCGCCGGCTGCTGAACGTCGTCGCCTCCCACCGCGTCGATCTCCGCCCGATGGTCACCCACCGCTTCAAGCTGGACGATATCGAAGCCGCCTACGAGCTGTTCTCGCACCAGCGGGACGGCGTGCTCAAGGTCGCCATCACTCCCTGAGCACGCCGCCCCGCCGGCGCCCGCGCCGGAAGCTCAATGCGCCATCAGCACCGGCACATCCATATAGTCGAGCACGGTGCGGGTCGCCCCGCCAAGCACCCACTCCCGCAGGCGGGAACGACCATAGGCCCCCATCACGACAAGGTCCGCCTTACTGGCCCGCGCAGCCTCCAGGATCGCCGCTCCCGCGTTGGTCCCAGCGGCGTCGGTGTTCCGGACCTCCGCCTCGACGCCATGGCGCTTCAGATAGGCCCCAATGTCGAGCAGCGGCCCGGACGCTGCCGGGACCTTCTCGCGCTGTTCGCTGCCCGTCAGCACCACGACATGATCGGCCTCGGCAATCAGCGGCATCGCGCCCATCACGGCGTCTGCCGCTTGGGCGCTGCCGTTCCAGGCGATCAGGATGCGCCGTCCAGGGTCGAGGAAGGGGCCGGTGGACGGAACGGCCAGGATCGGACGCCCGCCCGGCATGGTCACCATCCGCTCGACCACGCCCCAGCCCTCGTCCGGTTCGGTCTTGCCGACGACGACGATGTCCTGAAGCCGGCTCGCCATGGCGATCAGGTCGGCCGCTTCGCCCTCGCAGGTCACCCAGTCGAACTGGACGCCCTCGCGCTGTGCCAGCGCGCGGATACGCTCCTCCGCCTGGGCGGCTGCGTCATAATCACGCTCGACCAAGCCTTGCAGGGGAGCCGATTTCTCGGTAAGGATCTGCTTGAAGCGCGCGACATCCTCCAGCGCGTAGAGGCATGTCACCCGCGCGTCGAAGCGCCCGCCGAGCCGCAAGGCGACTTCGACAGGTTCGATGGAACCGTACGGCCGGACATGTACGAGAATGTCTTGGTAGGTCATCGCCGCCACTCCCTCTCGAATTTTTAGTTTTTCACGGCACCGCCGAGCGGGCCGGATGACCGATGGTCCTCCCGCATACCTCGCTATGCATTGACCTGGATCATGTAATTGTCCCTCGACCAAAGAATTGGTCAGGGGAACAATCTAATGCGCAATCGCCAGCGCGTTCGGCCTCGGTTACCATGACACGATAAGACGCAAAACAAGAACAGCGTAAACGGGAGGAATCGAACCATGAAGAGACTGTCATCGGCTGTCTTCAGGGTAGCCGCTGCCTTGATGATCGCGACGATTACTATGTGCAGCGCAGCATCGATTTCGCAGGCGCAAGATAAGATCCGCATCGCCTTCCTGGTCAAGAACCTGGGCAACCGCTTCTTCGACGCGGTGCGCGACGGCGGGACGGAAGCGGCCAAGGAACTCGGTAACGTCGAGATCATCTATGTCGGTCCGACCTCGGCGACCGCCGAAGGGCAGATCGAGATCATCAACTCCCTGATGGCTCAGCGGGTCAACGCCATCGCAATCTCCGCCAACGACACCAACGCCCTGATCCCCGCCACCAAGCGGGCGATGGACCGAGGGATCAAGGTCGTCTCCTTCGACAGCGCTATTGCGCCCGAAGGCCGCATCATCCAGGTCGATCCTTCGGAAACCAAGCTGATCGGCGCCAAGCAGGTCCAGATGATGGCCGACGCCATGGGCGGGGAGGGCGAGTTCGCCATCCTCAGCGCGGCGTCCACCATGACGAACCAGAACAACTGGATCGCCGCCATGAAGGAGGAACTGAAGGACCCGAAATACGCCAAGATGAAGCTGGTCACCACGGCCTATGGCGACGACCAATCGGATAAGAGCTACCGCGAGACTTTGGGCCTGTTCAAATCCTACCCCAACCTCAAGGGCATTATCTCACCGACATCCATTGGCATCGTCGCCGCCGCCAAGGCCGTGACCGACCAGAACCTCGTCGGCAAGGTCTATGTCACCGGCTTGGGCTTGCCGTCGGAAATGAAGGCCGCCGTCGAAGCCGGCGCCACCAAGTCCTTCGCGATCTGGAACCCGATCGACCTCGGCTACACCACGACGCAGATCGCCTACAACTTGATCAAGGGTACCGTGAAGGGTGTTCCCGGCGATGAAGTCCCGGCGGGACGCATGGGCAAGGTCAAGGTCGGTCCCGACGGTGTCGTCGTCATGGCCGAGCCCTTCACCTTCGACAAGTCGAACGTCGCCGAATACGCCAAGGTGTTCTAAAGCATGGAGATCCTTGCGCTGTCCGGGGTTTCCAAAAGTTTCCCCGGCGTCAAGGCGCTCGACGACGTCCGGCTCGGCCTGCGGGCCGGCGAAGTCATGGCGCTGGTCGGGGAGAACGGCGCCGGCAAGTCCACCCTCGTCAAGATCCTGACCGGGATCGAAAAGCCGGACGCCGGGGAGATCCTGATCGACGGCGCTCCGGTGGATTTCGGCTCGCCCTACGATGCATGGCGGGCCGGGATCACCGCGATCCACCAGGAAACCGTGATGTTCGACGACCTGACCGTCGCCGAGAACATCCACATGGGCCATCACCCCACGCTGGGGCGCGGCCCTTTCCGCCGGTTCGTGGACTGGCGGGCCATGAAGGCGCACACAAGCGCCGTCCTGGCCCGACTGGAGGTCAACATCTCGCCCGATACCGTGCTCCGCGACCTGACCGTGGCGCAGAAGCACATCGTCGGCATCGCGAAGGCGCTGTCCCATGATTCCCGCATCGTCATCATGGACGAGCCGACGGCAGCGCTGTCCCAGCACGAGATCGGCGAGCTTTACAAGATCGTCGCCCAGCTCAAGGCGGCTGGTAAGGCAATCCTCTTCATCAGCCACAAGTTCGATGAAATCTTCGCGATCGCCGACCGCTGGACCGTGCTGCGCGACGGCCGGTTCATCGGAGCGGGCACCATCGGCGACGTCACGCGGGACGAACTGGTCACCATGATGGTCGGGCGCCGGCTGGATCAGGTGTTCCCCAAGGTCACCGTTCCCATAGGGGAAACGGTGCTGGAAGTCGAAGACCTGTCCCATCCGACCGAGTTCGACGGCATCAGCTTCAAGCTCGGCAGGGGCGAGATCCTCGGTTTCTACGGACTGGTCGGGGCCGGGCGGAGCGAAGCGATGCAGGCCCTGTTCGGCATCACTCGTCCCAGCCGGGGTCGGGTCAGGATAGACGGGCGGGAAATCACCGTGAAAAGCCCGTCCGACGCGATCCGCGCCGGCATCGCCTATGTGCCGGAAGACCGTCAGATCCAGGGCGCCATCCTGCCGATGAGCATCACCGAGAACATCACGCTTCCCGTAGTCGACCGCGTCAACGGCGGTCCCGTGCTTCGGCCTAAGCGGGAGCGTGCCCTGGCTCGCCGCTTCGGCGAGCGGCTGGCGGTAAAGGCGACCCATTGGGACCAGCCGGTCGCCAACCTGTCCGGCGGCAACCAGCAGAAAGTGCTGATCGCCAAATGGCTGGCGACCGACCCAGCGGTCATCATCCTGGACGAACCGACCAAGGGGATCGACGTCGGCTCCAAGGCCGCCGTCCACGAGTTCATGGGCGAACTGGTCAAGAGCGGTCTGGCGGTGATCCTGGTGTCGTCGGAACTGCCGGAGATCCTGGGCATGTCCGACAACATCATCGTCATGCACGAGGGCCGCATCCGCCGACGCTTCCACCGGGCCGAAGCCACGGCCGAAGCCGTCGTCACTGCCGCCACGGGAGGGGCCTGACTTTATGGACCTGACCGCTCTGGCACGCCGCCGCGAGGTCGTGCTGCTGGTTCTGATCGCCCTGCTGCTGGCGGCGGTCGGCGCACGGGCGCCCGTCTTCCTCACCCCCACCAGCCTGGGCGACGTGCTGACCGACACCGCCATCCTGCTGATGCTGGCCTGCGGCCAGATGGCGGTGATCCTGACGCGGGGCATCGACCTGTCGGTGGCAAGCAACATGGCGTTCACCGGCATGTGTACCGCCCTGCTATCCAAGTACCATCCGGAACTGCCGATCGCCGTGACCCTGGCGCTGGCTCCGCTGATCGGCTTCTGCCTGGGCGCGATCAACGGCGCGCTGATCGCCTGGGTCAAGATCCCGCCCATCGTCGTGACGCTCGGCACGCTGAGCGCCTATCGCGGCATGATCTTCATCCTGAGCGGCGGCGCCTCCGTCGTGACGCACGAGTTCAGCCGGCCCTATCTGGACTTCCCGCGCCAAAGCCTGCTCGGCGTCTCGGCCTTGGTCTGGATCGCGTTGGTGGTCTGCGCCGGCATGGCGGTGTTCCTGAACTTCAGCCGGACCGGACGGTCGCTCTATGCCGTCGGCGGCAACCCGCTGGCGGCACGCTATGTCGGCATCGGGATCGAGCGCTGCCAGTTCCTGGTCTACTGCCTGTCCGGCACCGTCGCCGGGCTGTGCGGCTACCTGTGGGTCTCGCGCTACGCCATCGCCTTCACCGAAGTGGCGTTCGGCTACGAACTGACAGTGATCGCCGCCTGCGT
>DASQKT010000639.1:0-2541 GCA_035630415.1 Skermanella sp. | reverse complement strand
ATAGCTCTGGGTAAAGCCTACCTTCGCCAGCCGCTTCATCATCTTCGGCTTGGTGAAGGCTTCGGCCAGGAACAGGGCGTCGGGGTAACGGTCCTGGACCTCGCGGATCATCCATTCCCAGAAGGGCAGGGGCTTGGTGTGCGGGTTGTCGACCCGGAAGATCCGGACACCCTTCTCGCACCAGAACAGCACGATGTCGCGCAGCTTGTACCAGATGTCGGGCAGGGCGCCGCGATAGAAATGGACGTTGACGATGTCCTGATACTTCTTCGGCGGGTTCTCGGCGTATTTGATCGTGCCGTCGGGCCGCCAGTCGAACCATTCCGGATGCTCCTTGATCCAGGGATGGTCCTGGGAGCACTGGATCGCGAAGTCGATCGCGATTTCCAGCCCATGGTCGCGGGCCGCGCTGACCATCCGGGCGAAGTCCTCGAAGGTGCCGAGCTGGGAATGCAGCGCGTCGTGGCCGCCCTCAGGCGAGCCGATCGCATAAGGACTGCCGACATCGTCTTCCTTGGCGTCGAGCGTATTGTTCTTGCCCTTGCGGAACGACTTGCCGATTGGATGGATCGGCGTGAAGTACAGCACGTCGAAGCCCATGTCGCGGACATAGGGCAGCTTGGCGATCACGTCGTCGAAGGTGCCGTGCCGGTTGACGTCGTCGCTCATCGAACGCGGGAAGACTTCGTACCATGCGGCGTAGCGGGCGGCGGTCCGGTCCACGAAGCACTCCAGCACCGTCTTGTAGTGCGACAGGTTGGTCCGCTGGCCCGAGCGGCGCATGGCGATGTGGAGGTCGTTCGACAGCAGCAGCCGGGTTGCCAGATCCTCGTCGGCGTTGTCACGCGACAGCCGCTCCAGCGTCGTTTCCATCACTTCGCGGTCTGCCCCGCTGGCCTGCTTAGCCGAGCGCTCGACCAGTTCGCGGCCCTCGATCAGCTCCAGCGACAGCTTCTGCCCGGCATCCTGCTTCTTGATGAAGTCGCTGCGCCATGTCTCGAACAGGTCGCGCCATGCGATGATCGTGTAGAAGTACCGGCCGTTCTGAGTCAGCGGGATATTGCCGACCCAGCGGTCGTTGTCGAAGAAGGCCAGCGGCTCCTCGCGCCACTTGTCGTCGCCCTGGATGCGGTAGCGCAGGCAGGCATTGATCTTCTCATGGCCGTCGGTGAAGACGTCTGCCCAGACTTCCAGCACGTCGCCGACCTCGCGCTTGATCGCGAAGCGGCCGCCGTCCAGTTCCGGGTAGACGCCTTCGATGGCGATCCGGTCCTTGGCTAGTGTTTCCAGCAATTGCCGGGATTCCTGCTGCCGCTCCGCGCTGTCGGCGCCGCGCGAGACCTTGGCATGGGCCTCCGGATTGCCCCGGAAAACGCGCAACTCGAGCGGAGCCAGCACGATCGGCTCGCCGGGCCGGAAAAGCTGGGGCGAGCATTGCGGCGTCACATCGCGGAAGCCGTCGAACAATCCGCCGGTCTCGGCCAGCAGCGGCCCCGGATCGATCGAGTGGGCGCGGTTCTCGTCCGGATTGATCAGGACGATGGCGCAGTCCTGGACGTCGCCGGTCCCCTGCCGGCACAGCCCGACCACGGGGCTGTGCGGCGCCGTGATCCGGAACTGCGGGCCTTCGACGTTGAAGGCTGGAGTGGCGGCGCGCATCGAATTGACGTCGGCGACGAACTGGCTGATATCGACCTTCGGCTCTTCCCAGTCCTCCGGTGTCGATTTGACCACGTCCATCTTGC
This sequence comes from Skermanella sp., assembly GCA_035630415.1. Lineage (GTDB taxonomy): Bacteria > Pseudomonadota > Alphaproteobacteria > Azospirillales > Azospirillaceae > Skermanella. The sequence continues at coordinate 796 of DASQKT010000639.1, read as the reverse complement.
GGGTGAAGCCGTATTCGTAGCCGATCGGCATCATCACGCCGGCGGAGAAGCAGGCCGAGAACAGGTAGCGCATCTTCAGGATTGCGGCCAGCCGCTCACGGTCCTGACTGCCGACATCGGCGGCCAGCCGCTCGGTGTCATGGCTCTCGGGGAAGGCCACCGACGGCGCTATGTGGCGGAACTGGTTGTACTGGTCCAGCAGCCAAGGCTCGTGGAAGTCCCACCACTTGGCGCTGTTGAACAGGTAGTCGAAGCCGGCATCGCCCAGCGCATCGACCTGCTCGACCGTGCAGCCCAGCGTTTCCGCGTAGAATTCGACTTCGCTATCGACATCGTGCGCGGCGTCGATCAGCTCGCGCCAGACCGGGGCGGGCACCTGATAGGCGGCGTCGCAACGGAAGCCCTTGACGCCCAGGCCGACGTAATGCTGCACGTAGCGCCGCCAGTAATCGACCAGACCAGCGCGGGCCTGCTCGTTCTCGTAGTCCAGTTCCGCCAGATCGCCCCAGATGGTGACCTTGGCCGGATCGACCGGATCGACCGCGCGCGGGCTGTAAAGGCTGCCGTCGGCCTCGCGCCGGAACCACTCCGGATGCTGTTCGGCCAATACCGAGTCCTTGGCGGTATGGTTGACCACCAGATCCAGCATGACGCGCATGCCGTGCTGTTCCGCCCGGCCGCAGAAGCCCCGGATCAGGTCGTCCGGGCTTTCGGAAGCGCCGCCCTGGAAGCGGTCGTGCAGCCGATACGGGTCCTTGACCGCGTAGAGGCTGCCGGAGAACCCTGGATAGTGGAT
>DASQKT010000638.1:0-3053 GCA_035630415.1 Skermanella sp. | reverse complement strand
TACCGGCACTGTCAGCATGCGTGACGGTGCGGTCGCCGGGTTCGATATCGACCGCATCGCCTCCCGTCTGGACCGTGCCGATACCCAGAAGGAACTGAGCGAACTGCTGACCAAGTCGATGGCGGGCGGCCGGACCCGGATCGACCGGTTGGCCGGAACGCTCCGGATCGACAAGGGTGTAGTCCGGACCGAAGACCTGACGGCGACGATGCCCAGCGCCGATGTGACCGGAAAAGGCTCCGCCGATCTGGCGAACTGGAGCCTCGATCTGGCGCTCGGCATCCAGCTAACGAATGATGCCGGTCTGCCGGCATTCGGTCTTACCCTCACCGGCCCGCTGGACCGTCCGCAACGCGCGCTGGACGCAACGGCGCTCATGGGCAGGCTGGAACAGCGCGCGTCGGACGGCAACCGCCGGAAAGCGGCGGAGGCCGGCCCTGTACCATCCAACACCATCATCGTACCCGTGCAGCCCGCTCCCGCGCGCTGATCCATTGGACCAACCGGGTATGCGGTTTTGAGCTTGGCCGGTCCCGGCGCAGGGTCTATCACTCGTGTCCAGCAGCTTCGCGGTTCCATCACGGATGCGCCGATACACCTACGCGTCCCAAGGAGAGAAATAATCATGCTTAAAGGCAAAACTGCCCTCGTAACCGGTTCGACCAGCGGCATCGGTCTCGGTATCGCCGAAGCGTTGGCGGCGAAGGGCGCGGACGTGATGCTGAACGGCTTCGGCGATGCCGAGGCCATCGCAAGCCTGCAAAAGCAGATTGCCGACCGCTTCGGCGTCAAGGTCGGCTATGACGGCGCCGACCTCAGCAAGCCCGACCAGATCAAGACGCTGATCGAGCATGCGACGGACGAACTCGGCAAGATCGATATCCTGGTCAACAATGCCGGCATCCAGTTCACCGCCCCGATCGAGGAATTCCCGCCGGAGCGCTGGGAAGCCGTGATCGCGATCAACCTGTCCGCCGTCTACTACGGCATGCACTACGCCCTGCCGCAGATGAAGCAGCGCGGCTGGGGCCGCATCATCAACATCGCGTCGGCCCACGGTCTGGTCGCCAGCGTCAACAAGTCGGCCTATGTCGCGGCCAAGCACGGCGTCATCGGCCTCAGCAAGGTCGCGGCACTGGAGAACGCGGAGACGGGCATCACCTCCAACTGCATCTGCCCCGGCTGGGTGCTGACCCCGCTGGTCCAGAAGCAGATCGACGCGCTGGCCGAGCGCAAGGGCTTGAGCGGCGAAGACGCCGCACGGGAACTGCTGGGCGAAAAGCAGCCGTCCAAGCGGTTCGTGACCCCGGAGCAACTCGGCGAACTGGCCGTCTTCCTGAGTTCAGACGCCGCCAGCAACATGACCGGCGCCGCACTCACCATGGATGGTGGATGGACGGCGCAGTAAGCGAATATGACTCGCGGTTCCGCGTGAAGGCGCTCGAAGCGCGTTCACGCCGGCCGTGGCCGGCCTTCGTTCTTGCAAACAGCTGACACGGATATCTGTCCGCTCTGCGGTCGCCCCTTGGTGCCGGGTCCCAGCGTGAACCTGCACCACCTCGTCCCGCGCACTTACAAAGGGACCGAGACGGTCGCTCTGCACCGGATCTGCCACTCCAAGATCCATGCCGTGCTGAGCGAAAAGGAACTGCGCGATCACTTCCACACGATCGACCGCCTGCGGTCGCACCCGGAAATCGCGCGTTTCATAAAATGGGTGGCCCGCAAGCCACCCACCTTCACCGACAAACATCGCGGCGGCCGCCGCTCGCGATGACCAGCCGGTCAGTCGTCCGGATTGGTCCGGGGACGCAGGCATTCCGGCTGCTGCGCGCCCGGCGGGCAAATCACCTGATCGCTTCCAAGCCCTTGGCTGCCCGGAGTTCCGGCTGTCCCGGCCGATCCGCCGGGCGAGGACCGCTCCATTGCGCTGTTATCCGTGCATCCCGCGATGGCAAGCAGGATGATCGCGCCCGTTGCGAGGCGTGTGCTGATCGACATGATGGTGTTCTCCCTGTTCGGTGGACAGCCTGATCGGCGGCCTTGTTCACCCCACGACCAACAACAGGATGTCCGGCGAGTTCCGGCAAGGCCTTCCACCCGGCACAAAGTGCCCAGCAGCCTGCGGGAAATTCAGCCTCGGCTTGCGCGGAAAAGGGCGGATCGTCTGGGAGTGCTGTGACAATCCTGTGGCACGGCTCTTGCTGCTTAGGGGGTAGCCCAGGAACCATCCTGCCGCCGCCGCAATCGACGAGGCAAAAAATGTCTGTTGCCCAAAGCTTCACGGCCGACTTGACGAGACTCTACAGCGAACCTGGAGGCGTCTCCCCTGCGATCATCTCTGGCATCGGAGACGTCTGCTCCTTCACCTTCGGCGGTTTCTATCCGGGGGATCAACGCCTGTGGTCCCTGTACGAAACCTGGCTTCGGCACCAGGACTCGTCCCACCACCCGCCGCGCTGGACGATCGAGATGGTGCCCGATCTGGCGTTCTGGCTTCCCAATATGTTCGAGGTCAGGTTCACCGACATGGGAGCGCATTTTTCCCGCTTCGGCTCGGGCCTCATCCGGGCGATCGGGGTGGATCTGACCGGACGCCGCGCCGCGTCGGCACTGCTTGGACCCGGAAGCGAGCGGATCGACACCGACTGCCTCCATGTCCGGGATACCGGCAAGGTCATCTGGTCGGACGACGAACTCCGCCGGCGCGGCGCTTCACCGATCGTCTGCGAACGCCTGACACTGCCGTTCAGCGATGCCGACGGCCAGATCAACCGGCTGGTCGGGTGTATCTACCTTCAGGGCAACGCCATGACGCCGGGCTGGCTCGGAACTATCGTCCGGTTCGTCAATATCCGCAACACGGTACTGGATTGAAGGAGTCTTCTGTCCATCCGCGCGGACCTGAAAACTGGACGGCGCTCACTTGGCGCTTTCCTTGCGGAGCACGCCATCGATGGTCTTCAGTATCTTGCCATCCGCGATCCGGGAAAAGGTGAGATCCAACCCGTGCGGCGCCAGCCGGCGCTCATAGGTCTGGATCTCATATCCGC
>DASQKT010000637.1:0-5143 GCA_035630415.1 Skermanella sp. | reverse complement strand
ACCGTTGCCATCGACTTCCTCGCGGAAGTTGAGCAACTGTTCCTCGGTCAGCCGGCCTTCCAGGAACGCCCTGGCATAGACGCCGGGGGAGCAATGGCCCTGGAAATAGACCAGATCGCCGCCGTGCTTGTCGGTAGGCGCGTTCCAGAAGTGCTGGAAACCGGTATCGTACAGGGTGGCCGCCGATTGGAAGCTGGCGATATGGCCGCCAAGCTCCGACGATTCCTTGTTGGCGCGCAGCACGATGGCGAGCGCGTTCCAGCGGATCAGCGAGCGGATCTTGTGCTCGATCGCGCGGTTGCCCGGATGCCGGGGCTCGCGGTCGGGTGCGATGGTGTTGAGGTACGGCGTCGTGCCGGAATAGGGCACCGGCGTACCCTTGCGCCGGGCTTCGGTGAACAGCTCGTCCAGGAGGAAGTGTGCCCGATCCGGGCCTTCGAACTCCAGTACGGAAGCAAGAGCTTCGCGCCACTCCTGAGTTTCCAACGGATCATTGTCGCTGATCTTGTTCATTGATCTCCCCCCTCGTTATTCCGGCCTCTTTTGGATAGAAGGCCGAAAGCTCTTCTGTATCGAGCCCCATGAAGTCACGGGTTTCTACAAGTTTATTGGCACGAACCATGCCAACCGCTGCTGGACTGCGGAATGAGAGCTAACAGGTTAACGAACAAGTAACTTTCTAATCTTGTTGCGTGACAAACAGAAGCAACATTCTGGAAGCCCGGAAAAATGGTTCCGCTTATGTCCGAAATTTCGGACAGCCGGTCCCTGTCCGACGCTCGGATGTCGGCAGTCGGTTTCTACGGCAACAGTGAAAGCGGCTGATATGTCCCGCCCCATCGGCGTCTCCGAACACCGGCAGCCGCCGGACAGGATTTTTGCGGCTGCGTCCTGGGCTTTAACTATTCGTAACCGGGCTTAGGCCGAAGATCATACCGTACTCCGAAAGACAGTCAGTTTTATGACGGCACCGAGCCTCCCCACTCCGACAGCGTCCCGCCTCGCCTCCGCGATCTTACTGGCCCTGGGACTGGCATTGAGTCCGGCTGCGGCGCAGGGCGTATCGTCCCCGATGGCCGGCGACAGGACGGTCGAGCTGACGACCACCAAGGCCTTGAACATCGACCTGCCTCGCGATGCCCGCGACGTCCTGATCGCCGACCCTGCCGTCGCCGACGTCGTGATCAAGTCGCCCCGGCACGCCTATGTGATTGGGCTGAAGGCCGGGGATACCAACGCGTTCTTCCTGGACGAGGAAGGCAATCGGATTCTCCAGTTGGACATCCGGGTCGAAAAGGACCTGTCCGCCCTGCGGAAGGCGCTGTCCGAACTCCTGCCCGGAACCGAACTGTCCGTCCGTTCCGTCAACGGCGACATCGTCCTGTCCGGGGAAGTCCGCTCGGCCGAAGCCGCCGAGAATGCGCGCCTGATCGCCCGGCGCTTCGTGGAAACCGATGACGGCATCGTCAACATGATCGGCATCACCCGGCCGGAGCAGGTCCTGCTCCAGGTCCGCGTCACCGAGATGCGCCGGACCGTCGCCAGACGCCTGGGCGTCAGCGTGATCGGGCGCGACAGCGGTTTCTCCTTCAACTCCGGCTCGCAGGGAAGCAACCTGTTCTCCGACCTGTTCGGCGCGGCGGTGATCTCCGGCAGCATCGGGAACTACAGCAGTATCCAGCTGCTGCTGGAAGCGCTGGAGGAGGACGGCTACGTCAAGACGCTGGCCGAGCCGAACCTGACGGCACGTTCCGGCGAAACCGCCAACTTCCTGGCGGGCGGCGAGTTCCCGGTCCCGATCGCGCGCGACAACAACGGTCAGGTCACCCTGGAATTCAAGCCTTTCGGCGTCGGCTTGAAGTTCACTCCCGTCGTGCTCGACTCCGGCAAGATCAGCCTGCGGGTCTCGACGGAGGTTAGCGCGCTGTCGAACGAGGGCGCGTTCGAACTTGCCGACATCCGCATCCCCGCCCTGACCGTCCGGCGCGCCGAGACGACCGTGGAGATCCCGAGCGGTGGCAGCCTCGTGCTGGGCGGGCTGCTGCGCAACGACGCCGCCAGCAACGTCCGGGGACTGCCCGGTCTGGCTAATATTCCCGTGCTCGGCACCCTGTTCCGCAGCACCGATTTCCAGCGGGAGGAGACGGAGCTTGTGGTCATCGCGATCCCCTACATCGTCAAGTCCACCAGTCCGGCTAAGCTGGCGTCGCCGACCGACGGCTTCGCGCCGGGCGGCGACATCGACCAGTTCCTCCTCGGCAAGCTCTACCAGCGCTATCCGGGAACCGCCGGCGCCATGGCGGTTTCTCCCGCCGATCCCATCGGCTTCATCATGGAGTAGCCGGAGATGCCCCCGATTCTGCCCTCTCTACCTCCGGCATTCCTGATCGGCCTGTCCTGCATTCTGGCGCTGGGTGCCTGTACCGACCGGCCGCCGGTCCCGGACGTGCGCCTGGGATACCCGATCGTGGTGGAAATGCGTCCGGCCGAACTGGTCGTGGCGCCCCGTCCGGACGGCACGCTGCCGAACGCGGACATCCCCCGCGTCAAGGACTTCATCGAATCCTGGCGCGACGGCGGACGCGGTCCGCTGCGCATCGCCATTCCGGAACGGCTGGACGCCGCCGCCCAGGACCGGCTGCTGGCACAGCTCGCAGGATTGGTCAGGCGGCGGGACGCCGACGCAAGGAACATCATGCCGGTGGCTGCCTCGCCAAAGGCCTTGGGGGTGGTCCTCGCCTACGACGACTTTGTCGCGGTGGCCCCCGCCTGCGTGCCGGAAGACGCCGCGATGACATCGCGCGGCAAGACCGTCCAGACCCCCGCCTTCGGCTGCGCCACCCAGCGCAACATCGCGGCGATGGTGGCCCATCCGGCCGACCTGATCGATCCGGCGGCCTCCGGCGACGCGTCGGCGGCGCGCGGCGCCCTGGTGATCCACAATCATCGGCTGGGCAACCCGACAGGGGCCACCCTGAGCACCGACAGCAAGGCCGTCGATGTGTCCAAGGCACTGCAATAGGCCCGATATGCCGAGAACGCCATGCTGAGGATGAACGCCCACTGCTTCGTTCGCACCGAGGAAACCCGGACGCGGGTCGAACGGGCTTTCGCCGACCACCGGCTGGGCAAGGCCGTCCCGTCCTTCGTCGTGGGCGGTTTCGCCGAAGCGATCGCGCGCTACGCCGTCGAGATCTCGCCGCCGCTGATCGTGATCGAGGCCGGCGAGGGCGACGACCCGGTGGCGCTGGCCGACGCCCTCGCCCCCGTCTGCGACGCCGGCACCAACCTGATCCTGCTGGGCGCCACCAACGATATCGACGTCTACCGCGCGCTGGTTCGCCACGGCGTCGCGGAATATCTCGTAACACCGTTCGACCCGGCCCGCTTCACCGCCGCCGTGCTCGACCTGTTCGCCGATCCCGCCAAGGGCGTGGCCGGTCAGACGATCGCCTTCATCGGCACCAAGGGCGGCTGCGGCAGTTCGGTCATCGCCCACAATGCCGCCTTTGCGCTAACAAGGATCGCCGACTGCGACGCGACCGTGCTCGACCTGGACATGCCGTTCGGCTGCGGCGACCTGAACTTCAACATCGAGACGGCGAACGGCATGCGCAACCTCCTGGCGGAGCCGGAGCGGATCGACGAGGCTTTTCTCCATCGGTTCACCTGCAAATACGACGACCGGCTGCACCTGCTGGCCGCTCCCGCCGTGCTCGACGGCGGGGCGCATATCGATCCGGAAAAGCTGGCCGTCGCGGTCGAGGCGGTGAAGCGCCACAGCCGCTATGTCGTGCTGGACCTGCCCCATGGCTGGAACAACTGGATCAGGGAGAGCCTGCGGCTCGCCGACATGGTCGTGCTGACGGCGCCGCTCGACCTCTCCTCGCTCCGCAACACGCGCAACCTGCTCGACTGGCTGTCGGACCAGGGCGGCACGGCGCCCCATCTCGTCGTCAACGGCGCGCACGACCGCAGGGGCATGGTCGAGCTGAGCGACTTCACCAGGACGCTAGGCATCGCCCCCGCCGTCCTGATACCCGAGGACCGCGACGCCTTCCGGATTGCCGCCGGCGCCGGCAAGATGATCGGGGAGGTCCGGCCCAAGTCAAAGGCGGCGCAGGCCGTCCGGCAACTGGCAGCACTTCTCGCCAGACGCGACGGCGCCGCCGCTCGTAAGCCGGGGCCGGGCACGACGCTGCTCTCCGGCCTGCTCCGGCGTGTCCGAGGGAGGTAGGCCGATGTTCGGCAAGCGCGGCGCCCTCCCCTCCCCCGTTCCGGCATCCGTGCCGTCGCCCTTCCAGCCGCCTCCGCCCGTCCCGGAGCCGCCGCCGCCTCCGGAACCGAACGGTTCGGGCAACGACAGCTATTACGGCGTCAAGACCAAGGTCTTCGAAGCCCTGCTCGACACCCTGGACCTGACCCAGCTCGGCCGCCTGGACGACGGCGCCAAGCGGAACGAGCTGACCGACATCTGCCGGGAAATCGTCGCCGTCAAAGGCTTCGTCCTCAGCCCCTCCAAGGAGGAGGAGCTGATCCGGGACATCTGCAACGACGTGCTGGGCCTGGGGCCGCTGGAACCGCTGCTGGCGCGCGACGACATCTCCGACATCATGGTCAACGGGGCCTGCAAGGTCTACATCGAGGTCGATGGCAAGATCGAACTGACGCCCATCCGCTTCCGCGACAATGCGCAGTTGATGAACATCTGCCAGCGCATCGTCAGCGCCGTCGGCCGCCGGGTGGACGAGACGAACCCGATCTGCGACGCCCGGCTGGCCGACGGCTCGCGCGTCAACGTGATCGCCCCGCCGCTGGCGCTCGACGGCCCGACGCTGACGATCCGCTGGCAGATGTTCATCAATTGCGCATTGTCGCGGAAACGGACCGGCGTCAGCTCGATCTTTCCATCGACTTCGATATAGACCTTCCCCGCCCCGTTCACCATGATGTCGGAGATGTCGTCGCGGGCCAGCAACGGTTCCAACGGCCCCAATCCCAGTACGTCGTTGCAGATGTCCCGGATCAGCTCCTCCTCCTTGGAGGGGCTGAGCACGAAACCCTTGACGGCGATGATCTCCCGGCAGATGTCGGTCAGCTCGTTCCGTTTGGCGCTCTCGTCCAGGCGGCCGAGCTGCGTCAG
>DASQKT010000636.1:0-3017 GCA_035630415.1 Skermanella sp. | reverse complement strand
GCCGTTCTCCGACGTCGACCTGCTGTTCATGCTGCCCTACAAGCGGACGCCTCGGGTGGAGCAGGTGTTCGAGCACATGCTCTATATCCTGTGGGACCTGGGGCTGAAGGTCGGCCACGCCGTCCGGTCGGTGGACGAGTGCATGCGGCAGGCCAAGGCCGACGTGACGATCCGCACCAGCCTGCTGGAGGCCCGCTTCCTCCATGGCGAGGAGAAGCTGTTCAACGAGCTGCGTCGCCGCTTCGCCAAGGAGATCGCGGCCGGCACCGGCCCCGCCTTCATCGAGGCGAAGCTCGAGGAACGGGATGCCCGCCACCGCCGGCTGGGCGACAGCCGCTACGTGCTGGAACCCAACATCAAGGAAGGCAAAGGCGGCCTGCGCGACCTTCAGACGCTGTTCTGGATCGCGAAGTACTACTACAAGGTCGATGAAGTCTCCGAGCTGCTGGACAAGCAGGTGCTGCTGGCGGAAGAGGTCGCGAAGTTCGCCAAGGCGCAGGACTTCCTGCTGACCGTGCGCTGCCACCTGCATTACCTGACCGGCCGGGGCGAGGACCGCCTGACCTTCGACGTGCAGGCCGACATCAGCCGGCGGCTCGGCTATACCGACCATGCCGGCCTGATCGGGGTCGAGCGCTTCATGAAGCACTACTTCCTGGTCGCCAAGGACGTCGGCGACCTGACCCGGATCTTCTGCGCCAACCTGGAGGCGGAGGCCAAGCGCCCGCCGCGCTTCTCGCTGATGCGGCTGGCTCAGGCGCGGAAGGATATCGAGGGCTTCCTGCTCGACGGCGAGCGGCTGAACATCCGCTACGACCGCCAGTTCAAGGACACCCCGCTCGACACGGTCCGCCTGTTCCACGTGGCGCAGGTCCACGGGCTGGACATCCACCCCAACGCCCTGAGGGCGCTGACCCGCGCGCTCGGCGTGGTCGGGACGAAGCTCAGGGCCGATGGGGAAGCCAACCGGCTGTTCCTGGAGATGCTGACCTCCCGCAAGGACCCGGAAGTGGCGCTGCGCCGGATGAACGAAGCCGGCGTGCTGGGCCGTTTCGTGCCGGATTTCGGCCGGATCGTCGCCCAGATGCAGTACGACATGTACCATGTCTTCACGGTGGACGAGCACACGCTGTTCGCGCTCGGTATCCTGCACGACATCGAGTCGGGAGCACTCAAGGACGAATTGCCGCTGGCGAGCGAGGTCATCCACAAGCTGGTGTCGCGCCGGGCGCTGTTCGTCGCGATGATGCTCCACGACATCGCCAAGGGACGCGGCGGCGACCACAGCATCCTGGGCGCCAAGGTGGCGGAGAAGCTGTGCCCGCGCCTTGGCCTTTCGGCGGAAGAAACGGAAACGGTGGTCTGGCTGGTGCGCTGGCACCTGAACATGTCGGATGCCGCCTTCAAGCGCGACCTGGAAGACGACAAGACGATCCGCGACTTCGTGGAACTGGTCCAGTCGCCGGAACGCCTGCGCCTGCTGCTGGTCCTGACCACCGCCGATATCCGCGCGGTCGGTCCCGGCCGCTGGAACGCCTGGAAATCGACCCTGCTGGCCGAACTCTACCACCGGGCCGAGGACCAGATGTCCGGCGTGGTCAGCGCACTCCGCCGTGAGCGCAGGGTCAATGCGGCGCAGACGGCGCTGCGTGGGCTTCTGACGGACTGGACCGGGGAAGAGATCGAGAAACACCTGTCCCACGGCTACCCCGCCTATTGGCTGAGCTTCGATCCCGAAACCCACGCCCACCATGCCCGCCTGATGCGCAGGGCCGACCGGGAGGGGGCGCCGCTGACGGTGGACACCCGGATCGACCGCAGCCGGGCGGTCACCGAAGTCACGATCTACACCCACGACCATCCCGGACTGTTCTCCCGTCTGGCCGGCGCCTTCGCGCTGTCGGGCGCCACCATCCTGGACGCCAAGATCTTCACGATGACCAACGGCATGGCGGTGGACGTCTTCCTGGTGCAGGACGCCGCCGGTGGCGCCTTCGACAGCGGCGACAAGCTTGCCCGGATGGCGGTCATGATCGAGCGGACCCTGTCCGGCCAGCTCCGCCCGTTGCAGGAGCTTGCCAAGCGGAAGCCGGGGCTGACCAACAGGACGCGGGTGTTCAAGGTGCCGCCGCGCGTGCTGATCGACAACAAGGCCAGCACGACCCATACCGTGATCGAGCTGAACGGCCGCGACCGGCCGGGACTGCTCTACGACGTGACGCGCGCGCTGACCAATCTCAGCCTCCAGATCTCCTCGGCCAAGATCTCGACCTATGGCGAGAAGGCGATCGACGTCTTCTACGTCAAGGACGTCTTCGGCCTGAAGATCACGCATGAGAGCAAGCTGGCGCAGATCCGGGAGAAGGTGCTGACGGCGCTGTCCGACCCGGTCGCCGATGCCCAGACCGACAGCGGCCGGTTCTCCGCCGCCGAGCGCAGCAAGGCGCGCTCGAAGCAGAAGAAGCCGGCGATGCCCCGGCGCAAGACCCCGGCGGAGACGGCTGCGGAATGACGGCGGCGCTGCGGGTCGGATGGCTGATGGCGCTGCTGTTCGCGGTTCTGCTGACGGCCTGCGCCAAGCCGGTCGTCAGCGTCAAGGGCGGCAGCGCCAGCGATACCGAGTGGCGGATCGGTATTCCGTTCTGAAGCGGCTGCCGCTTGCCGCCTGTTCCGGTTCAGTCGCATTGCCGCAGCCGGATTGCTCTTTCCTGCCGCGATGATATAAGTCCTGCGCCTACTGGTGCCCGGCAAACCCTTGCAGTGCGGCGCGATTGCCATGACCGAGACTCTCGCCGGCGGACTGATCTGCGCCTACGGATTTGGCTCCAACGGGAGCGTACGGGAGCTGTCGCTGCCGGTATTGGGCGACCTGATGCGGACGCCCGACGGGTTTCTCTGGCCGCACCTGAACACCTCGGTCTGGCCGATGCGGAACTGGATCGGCGACAGGTCGGAACTGCCCGATATCGTCCGCGAGGTTCTGGTAGCATCCGACGACATCCGCCCACGCTTCGAGC
>DASQKT010000635.1:0-3210 GCA_035630415.1 Skermanella sp. | reverse complement strand
TGGTCGTAGCGGACGGGCTGCCGCCGATCGGGCTTGCCGGCGGTGTGCCGAGAACGCCGGTGTTCCGCTCCACGGAACTGGAGCCGAGGCCGGTCCCGGCGGTGCCGCTGGTGGAACTCGCGAGAGCCGCGCTGCCGCCGCGCGCCCCGGTGCCGGAAACGCCGCTCGTGCCGGCCGGACCGGTCGAGGAGGTGCTGCCGGGATAGCCGCTGCTAGCGCTGCCGTAGCCGGTGCCGCGATCGGTACCCTGCTGCGAATAACGGTTCTGGCCGCCGTAGCTGCCATAGCCGCGCTCACCGTAGCTGCCGCCGTAGCCGGTGTTGCTGCCGCCGTAGTTCAGGTTGCTGCGGCGCTGGGAGGCTCGGCCGCCCGAGGTGCGGAGGAACCGGGCGATCAGGAAGCCCGTCGCGACGGCGGCTCCCAGGAAGACCTCCGGCTGACGGCGCGCGAAGTGCTCCGCCTGCCCGACCAGATCGTCAAGGTTGCGGTTGCGCAGGCTGTCCGCGAACTGCTCGATCCGCTGGGCCGCCGTATCGGTATAGCGCGCAACGACGTCCTCGTTCTGCTCGTTCAGCTTGTCGGCAGCCTGATGCAGGGCCTCGGCGACGCTGCCGATGCTGTCGGCGACGCGATGCTGCTGGTGTTCGAAGGCGGAGCGGGCACGAGTGCGGGCGGCGCCGACCAGCCGGTTGCCTTCCGCCTCGGCCTGCTGCTTCGCCTGATCGACGGTGCTCGAAATGCTGTCGCGGGTCGATCCCGTGCTTGAACTGCCCAAGGTTGAACTTCCTGCTGTTGGATTGCCCACGGTTGGGCCGGCGACGGGGGTGGTCGAGCCGGTGCGGGAGGCGCCCAACCCGGACCCGGTGGAATTGCCCACGGTGCCGGTAGTGTCGCGCGTAGCCATGTTCAGGACCTCCTCATGACGCTGTTCTTTGCTGCGCTCATTCACGCATTCGAATGAAATGTCCCAAAGCAACAGTGTTCAGTGAGTTGAGTTCCACAGTGGGGGCAAACACTTATGGCGCAAACCCCGGTTCGGCTACCACCCGGCGGCCGATCCGGTCCGTTAGACGTCGTCAGGGGTCTTGCTGTCGAAAGGGGTAAGACTGCGCCGAATGCGTAAACCTTTGGCGTTCCAGCGGTCTTGACCTACGTTGTCACTATCGACAGTATGAGGTGCGTCAGGGAACCGGTTCGGGATACGGTCACTAGCCTTATCGCGGGAGCCAGTGACCTGATGAGCCCGGCTAAGCTTCGTGCCTGACCGGGAACGCGGCTGGAGTTCATGCTGGCGAAGCGATCGTCACAGACGTGGCGACTGAAACATGCTTCTGCCCATCCGGCCAGGATGCGGCGGGACCGGGTTACCTCCTGGCCCCGCCGCTTGAAACATGTCGCGCAGCCGCTACCGCGCTTGCCGTTTTTCCCCAGCGCAATGGTGGTAGGGGTGCCGTAATGGAAAAAATCTTAAGCTTCTGTTCACCAGTTTGCCCTTCATTGGTCATACGATGTATACAGCATGGATGGCGTGTCTGACGCCGGATAAAGCGCTGTATAACTTTGGGCGACAAAATGAACATCGGCACAACCTGTATTTCGGCAATAAGATTTGTCGTGCTGGTGTGCGACATGCCTTGCTCATTACGGGCTGGCGTTTACGCCCGTGGAGGCATTCGTTGCGCGACATAGCTTTCGTTGCCTTGACGGCTGCGGTTCTATTGACCGGATGTATCGATCCGGGCAACCCGGCGCCTATCAGCGTCGCCATGGCTGAACCGTCGTCCGTCAGTGCCGAAGTTGCCCAGGCTCCAATTCCGAAGCAGAAACCCAAGCCGCCCGCCCCTGCGGCCACGGCTTCGGCCGCCGCCGCCGCTGGAAAGAAACCTGCGGCCGCTCCTCCTGCCAATTCGTCCGCGTCGCCGCAGAGCGAAGCACCGGCGGACGAGGCCGGACAGGGGGACAACCCCAAGACGGGATCGGTCGTGATGGTGCCGCCCTCGGCGCCGCTGCCTGAACCCTTGCCAGCACCCGCCGAAGCGCTGCCGCCGGCCCTGCCGCCGTCGCTTCCGCTGGCATCGCCGCCGCATGCGATACCCGAGCATCCAGGCCCCAAGGCTTTGGTCGGCCTGGACGAGCAGGCCACGGTCCGCCTTCTGGGCGAGCCGTCCTGGACTGAGGATGTTCCGCCCGCGAAATACTGGCAGTACGCCACCCCTTCCTGCGTCTTGCGGGTCTTCTTCTTCATGGAGATGACGACGCAGAACTTCCGTGCCCTTTCCTATGAACTGACGAGTAGCGACGATGCCCCCAATGTCCATGAACGGTGCTTCGCACAACTCCTCGCCCAGGCTTCAGGCCGTCAGACGGCCCATGGCAACCGCATCAACTAACCCGGTAACCGGCGCCGTGCCGTCCAAGGTCGCCTTGGTCGACGACGACGACCTGTTCCGGGAATCGTTGGGCATGAACCTGGCTGACGAGGGATACGACGTGATCCCCTTCGACCGAGGCGCCCCGGCGCTGGACTACTTCCTGCGCGGCGGCAACGCCGACGTGGTCCTGCTGGACTGGCGAATGCCCAAGATGGATGGCATCGACGTGCTGCGCCAGCTTCGCGCCAGCGGCATCGAAGTGCCGGTGATCTTCCTCACCGTGCTGTCCGACCAGATCTACGAGGAAGCGGCCCTGGCCGGCGGCGCCGTGGACTTCGTCGAGAAGTCGCGCTCCCTGCCGATCCTGCTGAAGCGGATGCAACTCATCCTCGGCGGCCGCAAGACCGGGCCGGACGAGGGCGGAGACGTCGCTGCGATCCCTGGCGCACAGGCCGGTGCGGCAGCCGGTCCCGCAGGCGCCGGCGGCGCCAATGCCAACCTGTTCAACCGGGGCGATCTTGAACTGCGGCTGGACGGCAGCCGGGCGTTCTGGCGCGGCACCCGCGTCGATCTCACCCTGACCGAGTTCAACATCGTCCGCCTGATGGCGACCCGGCCGGGCGAGGATATCTCGTATCGCGAGATCTACGATCTGGTCCATGGCAAAGGTTTCGTCGCCGGGTATGGTCCGGCGGGCTACCGGGCCAATGTGCGCGCCTTCATCAAGCGCATCCGCCAGAAATTCCGCATGGTCGATGGCGACTTCGACCTGATCGACAACTATCCCGGCTTCGGCTATCGCTGGAGCGACGATCCGGTCGGCGGCATGGAAGATGGC
>DASQKT010000634.1:0-6418 GCA_035630415.1 Skermanella sp. | reverse complement strand
GGCTAAGAGCCATCCAGTGGGGGGAGCAGACATCGCGGCAACGCGGTGACCATCAACCTCCTCGCTGACGCGGAGCCTCTCATCCCGCCGGCGGCAGATACGTCGGAGAAAGCATCATGAGCATCTTCAAGCAGATCAGTCAAATCTGGAACCAGTACCGTGAGTTCCGTGCGACCTTCAACGAACTTTCCAACATGTCCGACGCCGAGTTGCGCGACATGGGCCTTTTCCGCGGCGACATCGTCCGCGTTGCCTATGGTCAGGCCGAGGCAAGCTCTATCCAGGCTGTCCCCGCCAGCCGCAACGTCGGCCGCGGTGCGCAGACCAGCCCGCAGGGCGGTTTCGGCATGCTGAGCGGAAGTCACTGAGACTTCCGCCGCCGAAGTCCTTGTACCAGAATCTCCAATAGGGAGCGAAGCGCCGTCCTCACCTTATCGAAGGAACGGCACTATGCAGAAAATGAACACCATTAGCCCGACTGTTAACCACGTCTTCCATGCTTTCGGCATGAACTTCCAGCACACTCTGGCCAACCTGCGCCACCGCATCGAGGCGCACCTCGAAACCCGCCGCCTGCGCGCCGAAATGGACGCCATGAGCGAGCGCGAGCGCCAGGAAATCGACGTCACACTCGGCAACACCGCCTGGGCCGACCGGAACGGCCGCCGGTAAGCTGGCAGCCATTCCGGCACCTCTAAGTTTCGGCGACCAAGAGTCCATAAGACCACGCCAAGATCACGTCAGGGAGTGGAGCGCTACCCGCCTGTCTTTGGGAGCGAACTGATGACTGCCTACACGAACACGAACGAACTGATCCAGCCGACGATTTCCGGCTTCAGCGGTTACAATGCCGCTTCTCCGGTCGCACGGGTGCTGAGCGCTTTACAGAAGCTGCCGGTGTACCTGCGCCAGTACTGGACCCTCTACCAGACCCGCGAAGAGCTGAGCCGCCTGAGCGACCGCTCGCTGAGCGATATCGGCATCGACCGCGACAACATCGCCACGATCGCCCGCAATCACTGCGACCAAGCGCTGATCCGGCACGACGAGACCGGCAGGCTGCTGGCGATGACCGACGAGGAACTGGCCGACATCGGCGTCAGCCGGGGCGACGTCGAAGCCTACCGCAATGGCCGCATCAAGTTCCTTCGCCGCCGCTACATCGAGAACGAGGCCGCCGCATGACGGCCTCACCGCTCGAAACGGCGCTGCTGATGCGGGCCATTTTCGGCCTCGTCATGATGAACATCGGCATGCTGCTGGGCTGACGCGGCCCGACGCCGCAACGACCCGCAGGCACCTTGAAAGGGAGTGCGACCGACAGGTCCGCGCTCCCTTTGCCGTATCCGGAACCCGGCATTATTGCTGGGAAGATTTGGCGAGCGCACGCCGGCGGCGCCATTCGACCCATCGGCGTTCCAGCCGGATCATCGCCCTGCTGGTCGGCCGTTTCAGGAACGGCACGTCCTGGGCCAGCAGCAGCAGCCCGAGCGGCAGCATCCAGATTCCCAATACTGGGAGGAAGCTCAGCAGCCCCCCGACGATCAGCAGGATACCTGTCGGAATACGGACCCAGGTGGAGCTGGGATCGCGAAGCCAGCGCAGCGCACGCGCGGCTTTTGCAGGCAACTGCTTTTCCAGGCGCTCGAAGCGTCGGTCGAGCCTGCGGTCGTCGATGTGTGTCATCCGGGGCAATCTGGTGTGCGGAGCGGCAGATTCAAAGCTTTAGATCCTGCATGATTCCGACCTGCGGAATTTTTTTCATTTTTTTCGTCGGACGCCCGGACTAATTCGCCGGCTCGCGCGAATATGTGCGCAACGAGACGATAGAGATGCACCCGCTCCTTAAAGACCATATCCTGCCGCTTCGCCGTTATGCCCTTGCGCTGACCCGCGATGCCGACCAGTCGGACGATCTCGTCCAGGAAACCCTGGCGCGTGCCATCGAGAGCGCCGGGTCCTGGGACCCGAGGCGCGACCTGCGGAAATGGCTGTTCGGCATCATGCACAACACCCATCTCTCGGGCCGCCGGCGCAATGTTCTGGAGAAGTCGGTGGCGGCGGAGATCACGTCGATCTCCAGCGACAGCACGCCTGCCAGCCAGTTCCAGAGCGTCCATTTCAACGAGACGATGGCGTCCCTGATGCGGCTGCCGGAAGAACAGCGGGAAGTGATGCTGCTGATCGCCGTGGAGTCCTTCAGCTACAAGGACGCGGCCGAGATGCTGGACCTGCCCGTCGGGACCGTGATGTCGCGTCTTGCCCGCGCCCGCGAAGCTTTGCGGGCGGAGCAGGGGACCGAGCGGGACTCTTCCCAGAAACCAGACCTCCGCCTGGTGAGGTGAGCCATGTCTGAACCGATTTCCGAACTCGACCTGATGGCCTACGTGGACGACCAGCTCGATGCCGAGCGCCGCATCGCGGTGGAGGACCACCTGTCCAGGCATCCCGTGCTGGCGGCTCAGATCATGGACGACCTGCGGCGGCGGGACGAGCTGCGGCTTGCCCTGACGGAAGCGGCTTCGGCCCGGTCGAACCACATGCTCGAACTGCCGGCGGAACGGCTGGGGCGGCGTTTGGCATTCCACTCGTCCCTGCACCGGAACCGGAGGGCCATCGCGGCGTCGATCCTGGTCGGGGCGGGGTGGTTCGCCCATGCCATGTTCGGCGGGCTCGGCGCCGATCCGGCGTCTGCCGCGCATATCCTCCCGGTATACGCCGACGAGGCGGTGGCGGCCCATCGGACCGTGCTGGTCGAAGTGCTGCATGACGGGACGGCGGCGTTGAACCTTACGCAGGCCGGCGCCGCTGGCGGATCGATCCCGCTGCCCCATCTGCCTGCATCCTTCGCGCCAGCGGGTTCGCATCCGGTCCCGTCGGAGCGGGGAAATGCCGTGCAGATGCTGATCCACGGTCCGGACGAGGAGTTGCTGACGCTGTTCGCGGTCGAGACCGACAGCTTCAACATCGAGCCACCCCAGGCCGAGGCCGTCAGGGACGTCAACGTCGCTTACTGGCAGTCGGGCTGGGTCGCTTATGTCCTGAGCGGCACGGCCGATCAGAAGGAATTGTTATCGCTGGCCTCAAGGCTCAGCCGGTAATCAACATCGCATCCAACCTGTTATCGATAACGGAGTTGAGGGAGCAACCATGTTCAATCAGTACCCCAACCGGCCCGGCGCCTTCGGGCAGGCCGTGGACAGCGCGGCCTTCGACGAGGGCCTGCGCAAGCACATGCTTCGCGTCTACAACTACATGATGGTCGGCCTTGCGGTCACCGGCGTCATCGCCTTCCTGGTCGCCAGCACGCCGGCGCTCTACGTGCCGATCTTCACCACGCCGCTGAAGTGGGTGGTGATGCTGGCGCCGCTGGCGTTCATCTTCGTGCTGTCCTGGCGCTTCGAACAGATGTCAACATCGGCGCTCCAGATGACGTTCTTCGCCTTCTGCGCCGTGATGGGCGTGTCGATGGCGTCGATCTTCCTGGTCTTCACCGGAGCCAGCGTCGCGCGGGTGTTCTTCATCACCTCCGCCATGTTCGCCGCCACCAGCCTGTGGGGCTACACGACCAAGACGGACCTGTCGAAGATGGGCTCGTTCCTGATCATGGGCCTGATCGGCATCGTGATCGCCAGCATCGTCAACATCTTCGTAGGCTCCAGCGCGCTTCAGTTCGCGATCTCGGTGATCGGCGTCGTCGTCTTCACCGGCCTGACCGCCTACGACACCCAGAACATCAAGGAATCCTACGCCGAGCACTTCGGCCATGACTCCTTGACCAAGATGGCCGTCATGGGCGCGCTCAGCCTTTACCTCAACTTCATCAACCTCTTCCAGATGCTGCTCCAGCTTACAGGACAGCGCGAGGAGTAACGGCAGGGACAACACTGCCGGCCCCTTCAACACGTCTTGCACAGAGAGAAGACAATGGACCAGAACGAGCGCCAGATCATCGACGAGCTTTTCGGCAAACTGCGTCAGGCGGAGGCCCAGTCGGGTCCCCGCGACGCGCAGGCCGAGGGTTTCATCCGCGAGCAGGTCGCCCGTCAGCCGGCGGCGCCCTACCTGATGGCTCAGGCTATCGTCATCCAGGAGCAGGCCCTGGCCCAGTCCCAGGCCCGCATCCAGCAGCTCGAGGAGCAGCTCCGCAGCCGTCCCGCCGCATCGTCGGGCGGGGGAGGGCTGTTCGGCAGCCTGTTCGGCGGCGGTACCCAGCAGCGCCAGCCGGCGCCTCCGCCGTCCAATTCGCCCTGGGGCAACCAGGGCGGCCAGCAGCAGGTCGGCGACCCGCGCGTGGCGCAGTATGCCAACCCGCAGTACCAGCAGCGCCAGGGCGGCGGCTTCATGGCCGGCGCGATGCAGACGGCCATGGGCGTCGCGGGCGGTATGCTGATCGGCAGCGCGCTGGGCAGCATGTTCTCCGGCGGCGAGGCGATGGCGGCGGACGCCGCCGGTGCCGTGGAGGAGCAGCTTCCGGAAGAATTGCCCGTCGATGAGGGCGGCGATTTCTTCGGCGGTGACGAAGAGTTCTGATCCCTTGGCCTTCGCGCATAGCTGAAGGCGAAGAGACGTAATCCGGGGGCGCGGACGCAAGGTCCGCGCCCCCGGACCGTTTTGGCGTTATGTTCTTGGGGAAGGGCAAGACTGGGACGGGAGCGATGAGATGACTGCGATCAGGACCATGAGCCGGGCGGAGCTTGGCACGGTGCTGGGCTGGGCGGCGGAAGAGGGATGGAATCCCGGCCGGTGCGACGCCGTCCCGTTCCATGCGGCCGATCCGACCGGCTTCCTGGTCGCCGAGGCGGAGGACGGCGAGCCGGCGGCCGCTATTTCGGTTGTGCGCTATGGCGACAGCTTCGGCTTCCTCGGCCTCTACATCGTCCGGCCGGAATACAGGGCGCGCGGGCTTGGGATGGCGGTCTGGAAGGCCGGCATGGACTATCTGAGCGGCCGCACGGTCGGGTTGGACGGGGTGGTGGCCCAGCAGGACAATTACCGCAAATCGGGGTTCGAGCTGGCTCACCGGAACGTCCGGTTCCAGGGGCCGGCACCCGCTGTCGAGCAGCACGGTGCTGCGTTGCTGAGCCTGTCGGAGATTCCGTTCGACCGGCTGCTGGCCTACGACCTGCCGCTGTTCGGAGCGCCTCGGGCGGCGTTCCTGTCGGCCTGGATCGGCATGCCGGGCGTGATCGCGCTGGCGGTGGAGGGTTTGAAGGGCTACGCCGTCGCCCGGCCCTGCCTGGAGGGCTGGAAGATCGGCCCGCTGTTCGCCGACGACGAAAAAACAGCCGAAACGCTGTTCCTTGGCATCTGCGCCCGCCTGCCGACGGAAGGCCCCGTTATCCTCGACGTGCCGGAGCCGAACCGGAGCGCCATCCGGATGGCGGAGCGGGCAGGTTTGTCCCAGGTGTTCGAAACCGCCCGCATGTATGCCGGCCCGGCGCCGGGCATAAACCTGAACCGCGTCTACGGCATTACGTCTTTCGAACTGGGGTAAGCCGCTGTTTCCAGCTAACCCAGGATTAGATCGCCGACCTCATCATTGATATTGCGAACCATTTGCATCATAAGCAATTATGGTGAGAATGAGTCTCATTATTAAATGGTGGGGATAGGAAGAGTGCGCAGACAAGGAAGTAACGGCAGCCGGCCGCGGGGGGCGGCGCTGGGTGCCATGGTGCTGACCGGACTCATGGTGCCGGCCGTGGCGGGAGCGCAGGAAGACAGCTCCGGCGTAGCGGTCGAGCTGCCCGCGCTGACCGTGACCGGCCAGCAGGAGACGGCGCTGACTCCCGTCACGGGCTACGTCGCCAACCGGCAGGCGACCGGCACCAAGACCGATACGCCGCTGATCGAAACGCCGCAATCCATCTCCGTCATACCCGCCGACCAGATCCGGGACCAGAATGCGCAGAGCCTGAACCAAATCGTTCGGTACACCGCCGGCGTCACGCCGGAGACGCGCGGCGCGGTGTCGACCCGCTACGACCAATTGACGATCCGTGGCTTCGATGCCGACACGTACTGGAATGGTCTCAAGCTCCAGTCGCTCTACTACGCGGTACCTCAGCTCGATCCCTTCCTGCTGGAGCGGGTCGAGGTGCTGAAGGGACCGACTTCGGTGCTCTACGGCCAGTCGCCGGCCGGCGGCCTCATCAATCAGGTCAGTAAGCGGCCATTGGCGACCTCCCAGAATGAGGTAGGCTTCGAGTTCGGCACGAACAACCACCTGCGCGGTACCGCCGACTTCACCGGCCCGATCGACGCCGAGGGCAAGTTCCTCTACCGGTTCAGCGCCGTCGGCCTTACCGAGGACGGTCAGTTCCGCACGACAGAGAATGAGCGCGTCGCGCTGGCGCCCTCCTTTACCTGGCGGCCCGACGAGGACACCAACCTGACGCTGTTCGGCTTTTACCAG